>NZ_JBXAYC010000006.1:0-68059 GCF_056782095.1 Dellaglioa sp. CoH-56-MRSF-13
TGTCAAGAATTTTTTTGAATAAATATTCATTTCTTCTTGCCGTATCAATCAGCTTTATTAATATACCATCTGGTATATCTCATGTCAACACTTTATTTGCGATATTCATTATCGCCTCAATAGCACTTATTAAATATATCAGCTTTCTTTTTCTTGGTCAAGTCTATTTCTGTGAATATCTCTTAATTGTTGGCTTATCCAAAAATCCATTTTATCATCTATTGCTTTAAACCCTGTATCTATAGACCTATTTGTCCAATAATATTTATGTTTTATTTTAATACCTGTACTTTTAAGATTACTATTTTGTTTAGTAAAATTTCTAATTGAAAAACTCATTTTACTGTTATATTCATCAATATCAATAATCCTAACCGTAATTTTTTCATTTATTTTTAAATAATTCAATATGTTATCCACATAACCGTTATGGCATTCCGAAATATGGATTAAGCCTTGAACTCCATCCGCAATTGTTACAAAAGCACCATATGATTGAATACCTGTTATAGTTCCTACAATAATTTGTCCAATTCTATATTTCATTTATACTCCTCAATCTTTCGGTAAAAACGGCCAAAATAAAAAGGACTTTCATCCTCTTTATTTTGTTACTATCATATCTTCAATTACAATTGGTTCAACTGGTTTATCTTGCATAGCTGTTTTTGCACCCGCAATTTTATCAACAATGTCCATTCCACTAACAACTTGTCCAAATACTGTATGATGAAAATCTAACCAAGGAGTTCCACCTTTTTTATATTCTACGACTACCTCTTCAGGATAATTTGCATCCTTTAATTGTCCAATCATCTGTTCAGGAACATTCGAATTTTGGACAATAAAAAATTGACTACCATTTGTTGATGGTCCAGAATTAGCCATCGATAAAGCACCTCTTAAGTTAAAAAGTTCAGAAGAAAATTCATCTGCAAACGATTTACCCCAAATACTTTCACCACCCATTCCAGATCCTGTTGGATCACCAGATTGAACCATAAAATCAGAAATCACTCGATGAAAAATAACGTCTTTGTAGTATCCATTTTCTGAAAGTCCAATGAAATTTTCTACCGTCTTAGGTGCTTGTTCTGGAAATAATTGAATCGTTATATCACCGTAATTCGTAATCATTTTAACTTTTGGTCCAACTACATGTTCTAAGTCTAATTGTGGGTATGTCATAACTATGTTCCTCCTATTCAAACTTTATTGATTCCATTGTACCCAATTTCACTCTATTTTACTATTACTTTATATTTTTTATGCGTTATACTATTATAATGCTATTAAATGGAATGCTAGGAGACTGTTATGACAACAAATGAAATATTTGATATTACTATCATTGGTGCCGGACCCATCGGACTATTTACTTCAACTTATGCGCACATGCGCCAAGCTAAAACTCAAGTTATTGAAAGTCTTCCCGACATTGGTGGACAAGTTGGTACATTATATCCAACGAAAAAAATATATGATATAGCTGGATTCACTGGCATATCAGGTGAACATCTAATTAAGGAACTTTCAAGGCAAGCTCACCAATTTGACTTTGACGTTAAATTAAATGAGACCGTCTTAAATTTCGAAAAAGAGAATGATATTTTTAGGATTCAAACTTCTAAACGGGTTACATATAGTAGAACAATTATTATTACGGCTGGAATTGGTTCTTTTCAGCCACGTAAATTAAATATTGCTAATTCAGCAACATTCGAGAATGAATCATTATTTTACAATATTAGTGACCTTTCTAAATTTTCTCATAAACAAATTGCTATTGCTGGCGGTGGTGATTCTGCTATCGATTGGGCAAATGAGCTATCGAACATTACAAAACAAATTCATATGATTCACCGTCGAGATAACTTTAGAGCTCTAGAGTACAATGTCACAAAACTCAAAAAAACTGATACTATATTTGAAACTCCCTTTTCGATACAATCACTTTCTAAAAAGAATGGTCGCCTTGAAATTTTGCTAAAACATTCTAAAAATAATCTTAATAAAACGATAATTGTTGATAATTTACTTGTGAATTATGGCTACTTATCCGATAATAAAATTATTAATGCTTGGGGTATAAATATGGATAAGAAACTAATCTCGGTAAATTCTGAAATGGCAACTTCCATTCCCGGTGTTTTTGCCGCAGGAGATATTGTTTCATACCCTGGTAAAATAGCACTAATTGCTTCAGGATTTGGTGAAGCACCGACTGCCGTAACTAGTGCCCTAAATTTTATAAACCCAAATATTAATCGAACTATTCATAGTACGCAACTAATGAATCCACATTATTAAAAAAATAGAACTTAAGGGGTATTTAATATTATGTCTGTCATAAACTTTTTTATAGATTTTGTTTTACATATAGACACACACTTGATTAGTATTGTGAACAACTTTGGAAATTGGACCTATCTTATCTTATTTTTTATTATCTTCATAGAAACTGGAGCGGTTATTTTACCTTTCCTACCTGGTGATTCACTTTTATTTGCAGCTAGTGCTCTAGCAGCAAATTCAATTTATCATTTGAATATTTGGATATTTGTAATCCTCTTTCTTGCTGCAGCGTACATGGGAGACTCACTAAATTTCTTTATTGGAAAAAAAGTAGGGAACTCAATTTCAGATCATTCATTATTTAATAAAATGATTAGCAAAGATAGTCTCGATAAAACAGAACAATTTTTCAATAAACATGGTGGACCCGCAATTATTTTAGCAAGATTCATGCCTATTATTCGTACGCTTGCTCCCTTCATCGTTGGTGGTAGCGGATTTAAGTACTCTCGCTTCTTACGCTTTAGTCTAATTGGCGGATTTGCATGGGTCACCATTTGTTGTTCTGCTGGATTTTTCTTTGGAAACATTGCAATCGTACAGGAACATTTTTCTTTAGTCGTATTGGGAATCATACTAATTTCCTTAATTCCAGCTGTATTTAGTGGTATTAAGTCAAAATTAAGTAAATAACTAGCTATTAATATCCCACCCTTTCTATCTTAATCTAATAAAAAAACGAGACGCCATTTTCACTGGTGTCTCGTTTTTTTAATTACTACGTTTAATTTCTCTCTTACCAAAGTAAATACCAACTAAAAAGAACATCTCAATTAGACAAAAGACCATTAGAAAACAAATCATAAAAAAATTTTCTGGTAATGCCAAAATGATTGGATCTAGTTTAGGATTAAATATCCAATCATTATTTCTAAACACGAGCTCATGAAATAGTATAAAATAATGATCAAAATTAAAGAAAAGTAAAAATACACTAAGAAAAGGAACAGTAATAGCCATCTGAAAAGGTCTTACCAATTTCCATAATTCCTTTTGTTTTGTTAATTGACCAATAAATATTATTGCAATAAATCCTAAAATTAAAAAACAACCATAATTAAACTGCACCAATTGTTTAACATCATGATAATGTTGCATCCCATTATATGATGAAGGCAATATCATTTTTACTTTATTTACCCAAGGATAGTTAAAATAGTCTAATAAATTATTATAATCAGACATTAATTCTGATTGGTTTAACCCAACAATTTTATTCAAATGTGATTGCTTGATAAAAATTTTATAAACAAACGTACTATTAATTACCAATATAATAGAAAAAGAGACAATCGCTAGATATAAACTTAGCCACTGTCCCATTTTTTTAACGCGCTCTATCATTATCAAAGTCCCAATCATCAAGTGAATCCAATTGAATAGTTGGTTGAACTTTTTTAGATGCCACTAAGTTTTTTGTTGAAACGCCCGTATAGACTAACATTGTATCAACCCCAAAGTTAATTCCGGCTTTAATATCTGTCATGTAGTTATCTCCAACCATCACAACTTCACTTTTCTTCAAGCCAAGTCTTGATAGGGCTTTTTCCATGATGATAGTTTCAGGTTTACCAATATAAGTAGCTTCTTGTTGTGTTGTACATTCAACCATCCTTACCAGCGATCCAGCACCAGGAAGTAGTCCACGTTCATTCGGAATATTAGTATCAGCATTTGTTCCAATAAATTTAGCACCACGTTTGATTGCTAAAGTTGCCATTTCAAATTTATGATACGTAACATCGGAATCTAACCCAACAACAACATAATCAGGCGTCGTTTCCTCAATAATAAATTTTTTATCCATAATTGCTTTCTTTAATCCGTTTTCACCAATAATATAAACACTTCTTTTATCAGGGTTTAACGCATCTAGATAATCTGCAGTTGCAAGTGCCGCCGTATAGACTTCTTTCTCAGTTACATGTATATCAAAATTATTTGCTAAATTATTGACAACATCAGCTGGTATTTTAGTCGTATTATTAGTCACAAATAAAAATGCAATATTTCTTGCTTGTAGAGACTCGATAAATCGTTTTGCTGCCGCAATTTTTTCTTTTCCTCGATAGATTGTACCATCTAAATCAATCATATAACCTTTATATGCCATTATTATCACCTTGCCTATTTAATTATGCTTTATCTTTTTGCCTAATTACAAATTCGTGTTTCTTTGTTCGTTTTGTTGCCGTTTTTAAATTATTTTTTTGTGGTTTTACTGGTTTAGACTTGTTTAATGGTACTTTAGTTTTTTTATTTTTTATTTGATATTTTTTTTCAGTTGTGTGCGCCCTTACTACAGGTTTTCTTTTCTTACCAACTGGTTTAACTGTTTTTTTACGTTCTTTAGGATTAGAAATTGGTTCAGGTTTTTGAATTTCCAAATTGTGCAACACAAAATAAGAACATCCAAAATTACAATATTCATATAAATAATCTTCAAGAGTATCGATACATTGTGACCGATATGCCTTTTTATTCTCGGTTTTATAAAAACCTCTTAATCGAAGTTGATCATATCCCCAGTCTCCAACAATATAATCATATTTCGTTAAAATTTGGCTAAATCGTTCCGTTAATTTTTCAATTTCAAAACCATCTCTATAATTGGAAACAAGATCATATGGACGGTTATCGATTAGTACTCGGGTTTCACTCTGTCGAACAACATCACTAGCATAAGCTTTAATTTTTTCTGCTTTTATTGCAAGTTGCTGTTCTCTCTTTTCTTTCTGTGCTTGATTCAAATCTCAAACCTCCTTTTACAACTTTAGTCATACTTCATTATACAGAAAATTCTAGTTTTAAATAGTCCCCAACGTAATCTCTTAAAAATTTCTTGCCATTTATCGAAATTTCTCCGGTTATTTCTATGGTTGGAAAAAACGGTATATACATAAAATGATCAACTGTTGCAATAGTATAATATGCATCCAAGTCAATTTTTTCGTTATGATATATAAGGTCCCCATTTTCTTGTTCTACCAGTCCATCAATCACTACTTCACCAAATAATTGGCCTCTAAAACCCATCCCTTTAATTGGGAATTTCTTAAGAAATGAACTATTCTTTTTAATTTCTTGTACTAATCGCCATAGATTATAACCAGTTAATTTAGCAGTAATAACCCGCATTGGGTGTGGCAGTGTTTGATGCAGGTCATTTTTTGTTACAAATCCTTTTTGTAAATTTTTCAAAAATAATCCACCATTTAACATTGCAATATCCGTTTTTGTACCCGCTTCGATGGCTTTCAATGATGTCTGCATTAATGCTGAATTTTTAGTCCATGATGCTTCTAAATCTTCAGGCAATTTTGCAACAACTTCAGATGTTAAAATTTTTTCTCCGCGTAATCTATATTCTGCTATTTCGTCTTGGTCACTTATAACTTCTGCTAAACTTTCTGTTTCAATTACTTTAGCAACTTCTTTTCTAATTTTATGATTTTCAAGTTCAATCGCTACTTCGCCCACGTACATCCCCCACTTACCAGCTGCGGCCAATAATGATTCATTAACTTTTTCACCGGATTTCAATAAATGATGTGTGTGGCTTCCTAATACAATATCTATCTGAGGATACTTTGCAGCTACTTTTCTATCTACAGGTAAACCTAAATGTGATAACAAAATAATAACATCTACTTTACCTGCTATTTTTTTTAAAAGTGAAGGTAAAACGGTATCAATTTGATTAGATTCCCAACCATTCATCTCATACGTCATTGGAAATGGTGCTGTCAAGGCAATTATTCCAATTTTAGTTCCAGCTGCAGTTTCCATTATTTTATATTCTTTGGCCCATGCAGGACGATTATTAACTTCTCCATCTACCACGTTATCAAGGATAATGTCGAATTTTGCATTATCATATAAATGTTGTAATTGGCTTCGCGAATTACCAATACCTTCATTGTTACCAATTGTCGCTGCATCATATGCTACAGTATTCATTAATTCAATATTGGCTTTGCCATTTGTAGCTTCCGACAACGGGTGCACACGATCAATTGCATCTCCAATATCAAAAGTTAAAACAGTTTGATTTTGTTTTTCAAGCTTTATTTTTTCAGATTGTAAAAATCGCCTAATTTTAGGCCAATTTTCTAAATGTGAATGAATATCATTTGTATGTAAAATCGTTATTTTTTCCATTAGTTTATATCCACCTTATTTTGATTATTTACTGACTTTCTTTTCACTAACTATATTATTATGGTTGTCCTAAAGTTCTTTTCTAACCATCAAATTCCTAATAGGTGGGTTCAACATTATTAGTTATACTATATCCTATATTATACTGCTTACCGTGTCCAAGTGAATTTATATGACCCTTTACAAAAAATAGCATGCAGAAAATAGTATTGCTCGCGCTGAAATTAACTATTAAATTGTAATGTTTTTAGAAGCAAAATCAAACAATATTTTCAACAATTACTTTTAATTTGTGCCCTAAGTATACAAAAAAAGACCCTCACACGTGGTCTTTTCAGCAAAAATTTAATTTTCCATCTTCATTTGAACACTTTTAATAACATAGAGTACAATTAACCAACCAATTGAAGCAATCAGCGCAATTAATGTATCAGGTTTTAAGCATAGCACAATACCTACAAAAGTTAGAAATAATAGAATTAAATAATTTGTAACAGGAAAGAAAGGCATTTTAAATACTAGCATTGATTCTGTTTTTTCTAGTTTTATTTTTCGTCTATACTTCAAATGTGCAATTACAATTGCTCCCCAAATGAACAAGAAACAAGTCGTTGCAATACTTGAAATAAATGTAAATACCGATTCAGCCATAAACATATTCAGTACGACTGAAATTGCAATCACAAGAGTCGAAAATTGTAATGCAAATGCAGGTACTTGATTATGTGATAACTTACTAATTTTTTTAGAAAATTTATTTTTTTTATTATAATTAAGCGAGAACAACATTCTACCTGTACTAAATAAAGACCCATTACAAGCTGAGGCTGCAGCTGTAATTACAACAATATTAATAATGCTGGCTGCTGATTTTATCCCTATATTTTCAAATACTTGAACAAATGGACTTTGTGATTCCGAAATCATATTCCAAGGATAAATCGCCATAATTGCCAATAATGATCCTACATAAAACAAAATAATTCTTAAGGGTATTTCATTAATTGCTTCTGGGATAACCTTTGTTGGGTTTTCAGTTTCTGCAGCTGTTAATCCTACCATTTCAATACCGACAAAACTAAACAGTACCATTTGAAATGACAAAATAAATCCTTTAATTCCTTGGGGGAAAAATCCACCGTGACTTACTAAATTCGTCAAACTGGCATGCCCAGCTGAAGTTTTAAAGTTTACCACTACCATATACACGCCAATACATATCAACACAATAATGGCAATAATTTTAATGAGTGCAAACCAAAATTCTGTTTCACCGAATAATCCCACTGTAACTAAATTTATTCCTAAAAGAATAAGGAGCATAACCATACCAGGAATCCATTGCGGCAAGTTAGGAAACCAAAATTTCATATATAACCCGACTGCGGTAATTTCTGTCATTGCAATTGTTACCCAACAGACCCAATATGTCCATCCAGCAACAAATCCAACCTTTTCACCTAGATATTCATAAATAAAATCAATAAATGAATGTGCATTCACATTCGATAACAGTAATTCACCTAACGAACGCATTAAAAGAAAACATGCAATTCCGGTAATAATATATGCCAATAAAATAGATGGCCCAGCCAAATGAATAGATTGACCTGCTCCCAAGAATAAACCAGTCCCAATTGTTCCACCAATTGCAATTAATTGAACATGTCGACTTTTTAATCCTCTAACATGCTGATCTTCTGAACTTTTTTCTGCCATTAATATCAAACTCCCTCTATAGTAATTAAGTAGATTATACATGACACATGTTAATTTCTAAAGAAATTATTCTTTTTATAATTAAATAAAAAAAGCGACTCAAAATATGAGTCACTTTACTTATTATTAAAGTTGGCCTTTATCCACTTATCTAACGTTTTAACAAAGCTCTGAAATAGTTCTTCACCCTTTAGTGATGGGAAATCACCTAATAGTACTTCATCAACTTGTTTACTACCTTCGCCATGTTTCTGTAAAATCAAAATAGATTTACGTGAATTAGCTGAACTAAATAATTCCACAGGTAAATTGAGCATACCTTGAAGATATGCATTTGATTGAATGTAAACGAGTAATTTTTTTGCTTCCTCTGTTTCAAATAAACCAGTAGGAACAAGGTATATGCCAAAACCGCCATCATTTAAGTATTTGATTGATTGTTCTATTAATAAATGATGTACATATGAATGACCTTCAGTTGCATGTGTAGCAAAATGGGTAACTCTTTCATCTAGAGGGTAATAACCAATTGGTAAATCAGCAATAACAACATCAGATTTTTTTACAATTAGGTCATCAACCGCATCTTGGTGAAATAATTCTAAATTTAAGTGTTGTAATTGTCCACTTAACCCTGCAATTGATAACATTGTATCATCATTATCAATCCCGTATGCTTTTGAAATCTCAAACTTATCAGCAGCCATTTGATTCAAAATCGTCGTCAGTAAGTTCCCTGATCCCACTGTAATGTCCAATAAACTAAACGATTTTTTTGTACTTATTAATTTTTCTAATACAAATGCAACTAAAAATCCAATTGTATCTGGTGTTATTTGATGATTAGGTTGAATACTTTCTTGTCTTGTTGCCTTCAATAAAACTAACTGTACAACTTTACGTACATCTTCTGACGATAAGGCATTCAAATTCATTTTTTTATAAATCTGATTCAAAATTTTTACATCTTGCTCACTTGGTAATCCATCTTCTACGTGTACAGATTTATTATCTAACAAATTATTGCTAGTCTCAATAAATGCGTCCAAATAAGTGATTTCTAAACTTTTTTGTAAAATATCAATTGTTTCATTAATCTGATTAAAGTTCATTTCTATTTCTTCTAATGACATAAAATCACTCCTTGAATTTATTTGCTCGTTTCAGTTTAACGATTTTTAATTCTCAATTCAAGTTAAGTTTCTTTTTTATCATTTTTCTGAAAAAGAATATCGATTACCATTCTTCAAAATAACCTGATAGGCTCCTTTTTGATATTCAACAACACCATAATTATAAGTATATTTTTCTTTTAGATTTTTTGCTTTTTGATTTAAAATAGTCATGTTTTTCATAGTTTCTGCTTGATTATATTGGCATATTTTCTGATAACTAGTGAATTTTGCTTGGAAATATATCAGTTGTCCCAATAACAAACCAATTAATAACATTAAACAAAATATGGCTGATACAACTAAATGTCCGTTTAATAATTTGATTTTTCGCATCTTAATCCTTTTTTTCCATAGGTATTACCAATTTTAAAGTCTTATTTTGGTGTTCTTGTTTGATTTTTAAAAATAGAATTGGTTCATCGTATGCCACCGAAAATGATTTCACATGATATAAAATTGGTATATGACCTCCTGAAAATCCAATAAACTGTATCATTTCATTATGCTGACTAAGATAGTAGCGAGCTCCTGTCTTATTATTTTTTAATGAAATTGTATATTGACCAACATCTATTATCTTCAAATCTAAGTGATCTGACTCCAATAATCCGATACATTGCTGTAACGAAAAATCTCTATCTCCGCTAATTTCTTGGTGTTCATTTGTACATAAGTGCCAACATGTTGTCATTAGACTAAGAGAGATGATAAATATACCTAATGCAATAATAGTTTCTAACAAAGAAAAACTTTTCATTGCAATTTAATACTTGTTAAATCATTTTCAGACTTAATTCGAATTTCAGACATAGTAGCACATTGTAATTCGCCATCAACTATTTTTGATAATTTACTTGTCGGATGAATGACTAATAATTTACTGATTTCTTTCAGATTTCTTGTAGTTGTTGTTTTATGATTCCAATAATCTTCTTGTTTCTGTAATGTGTGATTGGTCTGTACATATAATCCAAAACCTGATGCGACAATAGTTAAAGTCATAATAGCGTCAGCTAACACAATTCCTGACATTTTACGCACGTTATTCGACATCCTTTCTAATAAATTGACCCCACCCAATTTGAAATACTATTTTTTGATTTCTATTTGGTAATGTGGATTTAAAATTAACTGTTTTACCAGTGATTTGCCCACTTTTATTTATTTTTATCGTTACTCTATTTTTAACTGTCACAGTCTTCGGATAGTCTAATTTAATTTTACTATTGCCATTAATAATGGTCATTTTATCATCATTAAAATTAATACTATTAGGCATCCGATTCATCGGTGCCTCTACCACTGCACTTTGCCAAAGTTGTTCAAAATTTTGCCAAAATTGTTTTTCTTTAGATATCGCAAGTACTTGATCCATTGGCCCCATTAGCAATAGACCACAAATACTAGTAATTGCCAACGAAATAAGCATTTCAAATAAACTAAATGCTTTAAATTTAGTTTTCTGTTTTAACAACATTATTCGAGATAATAATATGATTATCTTTTGCTTCCTTTTCTTGCTTTTCAGTTAAATATTTTTCCGAAACTAAATCAGCAAAATTTATCGATTTATTATGCGTTTCATTTTCATACAAATCAACCTGCGTTTGGACGACGCTAACTAACGCTTCATCATTAACCCGTTTAGCACCTGCTCTTTGATGTCCAATGTTAGGTAATATAATCAACATTAGAAGTGAGATAATAAATAAGACACATAGCATTTCAACAAGCGTAAATGCTTTTAATTTTTTTCTATTTTTTTTCATTGAATTTCCTCCATAGTTTGATACATAGGTAATAATATTGTTAAATACAACCCAACAATACAGGCCGCTACAATTATGAATGCAACTGGCTGTACATAAATCATGATTCTTTCGACAGATGACTCAAATTTACGATAAGTTAATTCCGAATACATTAATAATTCTTGGCTCATCACATCTAACGTATTACCTTTTGCGAGAAATGTCGTTATCTCATTAGGAAATAAAGGACTTTTATCGATCATTTGTTTTGTACTCCCACCATTTTCAAAATGATTCGTTAACTGTTTACCTAACTGATATAGTAAAGATTTTTGATCAAATTGATTTAAATAATCACATATTTTATTCAAATTTAAACCACTTGCTAAAAGCAGACCCAAATTAAATGTTAAATAATAATGACAATAATCCCGATAAATTTTACCTACTATGGGGACCTGACAATACCAAACATGCCTGTTCATCGTACTTTGTTTTGAAACACGAATGATAATTTTTATGATATATCCGATAAATAGACTAATTACGACAGAGATAATACTCTTCATTAAAATCATTTTAAAGTTAGAATTTGATGACGCACCTAACTGACTATAATTTATTTCAGGCAAAATAAATTGTTGGATTCCGATATATAAGACAACCAGTAATCCCATCAGAATCATTGGGTATTGCATGAGTTGCTTTAACTGTTTCTTTTGTTTTACTCTAACCGTCATCAATTTTCCGAGTTGTTTAATACTTTTATTTAATCCGCCATATTTTTCAGAAATCGTAATTTGATAATACGAACTTTTTGAAATATACGGCTTGATACCTGTTGAGAAGGGTTCACCACTTCTTAACTTGGATTCAATTTTTTGAATATCTATTTTCCCAACTGGAAATAATTTAGTCGCCGTTGTTAAAGATTGCCTGAGCGAAAATCCCGAATCTAATAAGTCTGCCAAGACTTCGAAAAATTCACTTTGTTTTTGAATTGACCATTTTCTTCTATTTAAAATTATTTGCTGTTTCAATTGTAATAATATTTTTCTTAATACATTGATCAAGGTTATCATGCCACCTTTCTAAAGCTATTTTTTGATTAAATGTTCCTTCAAGAACAGACTCTAACTTTTGACCTGTTAATATATCAAATAGTACACCGCTTCCACCTTTCGTTGTTTCAATTAATCGCTGATAACTTACTGCCTGTAGCGTTCTATTGAGATCATCTCGACTAACGCCAAGATTTTCAAGTCGTTTAATTGTTCCTACTGCATTTCTTGCATGTACGGTACTTAAAATTAAATGACCACTCATTGCAGCTTTAATTGCAGCATTGGCAGTGACTTCATCCCTGATTTCACCGATAATAAAAATATCAGGATGGTGCCTCAATCCAACTTTTAATAATTCCGCATATGTCATGTTTGCTTTATCATTAACCTGTAATTGAATAAAATTAGGATTTTGAATTTCAACTGGATCCTCAATAGTTAATATTGTTCTTTGATTCTGAATCATTTCAGCCAGTTGGTACATTGTCGTTGTCTTACCTGAACCCATTGGACCTGAGAATAAAATTAGCCCACTGGACCCACATGCATTTATCAACTGCTGAAATTGATTTGGTAAAAGTTGAAGTAACGGTACATCGGTATTCGAATAAATAAATCGTATAACAATCGATTCTCTACCTAAAAAATCGCCAACACTCGAAATTCGGCAATTTACCTTTTTATGTTCTATCTGCCATTGAAAAGTCCCAAACTGCGGCCGCCTAGTTTCGCTCAGAATCATATTTGCCTTAAATTTAAGAAAATTATTCATTTGTATCATCTTTTTTTCTGAATATACATTAAGGCTATGATAGTTATTCAACGTTCGATACTTAACTAAGCATCCCTTGGCACTTGGAATTATATACATATCACTTGCTCTGTTTTTAACACATATTTTAATCATTTCTTGTATTTCTGTTTCAATCATCTCAATATCCCTCCTTTCCATATATTTAAGTACGCAAAAAAAGCCAAAACATTTAATTTTGGCTTTTCATATTTTTATATTTAATTAATTTCTAACTTTTTAAGATGACTTATCTCTTTATTATAGAGAGTATCTTAATCTTCGTCTGCAATATCACCAGCATGGAACACTTCTGAAACATCATCATTTTCTTCCAATGCATCAATCATATGATGGAATTGTTCAATTTTATCTTCCGGTACTGGTACTAGATTTTGAGGAATCATTACTAATTCAAATGTATCTAATTTGTATCCCTTTGCTTCTAATGAAGCACGTACATCTGGTAAATCTTTTGAATCTGTATAGATTTCAAATAATTCTTCTGATGTTTTCAAATCCTCAGCACCAGCATCAATAACATCTTCAAACATAGCATCTTCATCAGTATCTAATTCTTCACGAGAAATAACGATGTAACCTTTACGATCAAACATGTAATTAACTGAACCTGTTTCTCCTAAATTTCCACCATTACGTGTAAATGCAATACGAACTTCTGAAGCAGTCCGATTACGATTATCCGTCAAGGTATGAACTAAGATGGCAACGCCACCAGGTGCATAGCCTTCATATGTAATTTCTTCATAATCTGCACCTTCTGAACCAGACGCTTTATCAATAGCACGTTTAATATTATCTTTTGGCATATTTGCAGCTTTAGCTTTATCAAGCATCAAACGTAATGAGGGGTTCGAATCGGGATCAGGACCACCACTTTTTGCAGCCATGTAAATTTCTCTCGATAATTTTTGGAAAATTTTACCACGTTTAGCATCTTGTGCATTTTTACGACCTTGGATGTTATTCCATTTTGAATGTCCTGACATAATTCCCTACCTCTTTCCGAAATGTTTCTGAATTTTTACTTTTAACCGTTTATTATGATATCAAAATAATAGCTTAATATCAACCTTCTTCACGAGAATAGGACTGAACTAGTTTTCTTTAGCTTTTTTGTGCCGATAGTACATTAAAATTAATATCGTCAAAATTACACCTGTTGTTGCACCAATTGTATCAAGTAAAACATCTTGGATTAAGGGCGTTCTGCCACCTGTAAAACTTTGGTGAATTTCATCAAGTCCTGCATATAGCGCTGCACAAGCAACTGCAATAAGCCCACTGTAACGCCAATACTTAATTTTATTTTTCACTCCCAAGAATATGAAGCTAGCCATAAAGAAATATGTCATAAAATGAGCAGTTTTACGGATGAAAAACTCAACTAATTTAAAATAACCAACATGGTTAAAACTTTCATCTGCTCCAGCATAACTAAATGAAATATGTGACAACATACTTTCAAATGGTTTACCAGCTAAATACTTTTCTAAAAAAGGAATAGATGTCTGCTGCTTGTACGTTTCCGAAGAACTAATAAACAGAATTACAATAATTAATAAGGCTAAAACAAAGTAAATATTATTTTTATTTTTCATAAAATTTCCCATCCAAGTATAATAAAAACTTGATTTTCCAAATATAATTTAGAAAACCAAGTTTTTTATTATATTATTTTGTTGAAGAACGCTTAATTAAGCCATATGGTAATTGGATTGTTTTTTCACTAACTTCTTCTTTATCCATTAATTTTGTTAATAATCTCATAGATACAGCCCCTAAATCGTATAAAGGTTGTGTTATTGAAGATAATTTGGGTCTAACAATCTCAGTCAATTTTGAATCATTACTTGTAATAATTTCAAAATCTTCGGGTACACTCAAACCAGCATCTCGAGCACCATTCAAAACACCAACAGCTAATTCATCATCACCAACAAAAGCAGCAGTTGCATGACTTGAAGAAATTGCTGGCCATAAGGTTTCGCCAGCTCGATATGAATAATCTGTTTCAAAAATTAAGTCTTGATCAAATTTTATTCCGGCTTTTTCAAGAGCTAATTTATAGCCTTTTAGTCGGTATTCGCCATTAATGGGTTCATCCATTGAACCTGAAACAAATGCAATACGTTTATTGCCATTATTAATTAGATCCGTTACTGATTCCATTACAGCTGCAATATAATCAATATTAACACTACCTAATTCTCCAGTAGGATCAACTGAACCTGAAAGGACAACTGGTGTACGACTTCTCTTAAGTTCAGCACGTAATTCATCAGTAATTTGATTTCCCATAAAAATAATACCATCAACTTGTTTAGCTAATAATGTATTTAATACTTGCACTTCTTTTTGACCATTTTGATCAGAGTTAGCTAAAATAATATTATATTTATACATTGTTGCAACATCATCAATTCCACGAGCTAATGATGAAAAGTAAATATTAGTTACATCGGGAATAATAACCCCAACTGTTGTCGTTTTCTTACTTGCCAATCCTCTAGCAACAGCATTAGGTCTGTAATCAAGTCGATCAATAACTTCCAAAACTTTTTTTCTTGTTGCAGGTTTAACGTTAGGGTTACCGTTAACCACACGTGAAACAGTTGCCATTGAAACAGCTGCTTCTCTTGCTACGTCATAAATTGTAATTGTTTGTTTATCCATTAGTATTATTTCCTCTCATTACTTAAATATCAAGTTTTCATTCCGTTTTCAAGCACTAGAATAATTTAGCAAATTTTTAAGACAATTGCAAGCGTTTTTACCTTATTTTCATGAAAATAATTTTTATATTATGAAAATTTCAATTTTTAATTGTTATGAAAATTTCAATATTTAATTGTTATGTCTTACTTATGCTATAATACAGTATACTATTGTAAAGGGAGAGATTTCATGTCACATATTGCATCTTTACAACAATGGCTTGCCAATAATGGTACTGACATTGCTTATATCAACGATCCAATGAGTATTCAATATTTTACCGGTTTTGAAAGTGATCCTATTGAGCGCGTTTTAGCTCTCTTTGTATTTCCTGATCAAGACCCATTTTTATTCACACCCGCTCTTGAAGTCGAAGCTGCCAAAGATACCGGCTGGAAATATCCCGTTTATGGTTATCTTGATCACGAAGATGCTTTCGCAATCATACAAAGTGAAATAAATAAACGTAAAAATTCACCAAAGAAATGGGCTATTGAAAAAGGCAGCCTAACAGTTGAAAGATATGATGCTATTAGTCGTATCTTCCCAAGTGCTGAATTTGTAGCTGATGCAACAAGCTTTATCGAAACACTTAAAGTAATTAAAACACCAGACGAAATTGAAAAATTAAAAATTGCTGGAAAATGGGCAGATGTTGCTTTTGAAGTTGGCTTTAACGCTCTTCAAGAAGGCAGAACTGAACAAGATGTTGTTGCAGAAATTGAATATGCAATGATGAAAAAAGGAATCATGCATATGAGCTTTGACACTATTGTTCAAAGTGGAAAAAATGCCGCTGAACCTCATGGATTTGCAAAAAAGGATCTTATCCAATCAAATGCTTTAACATTATTTGATTTAGGTGTTATCTCAGATGGTTATATTTCAGATGCTAGTCGTACTGTAGCATTCGGTAAACCAAATGAAAAAGCATTAGAAATTCACAAAGTTTGTCTTGAAGCGCAATTAAAAGCGCAATCTGCTGCTAAACCAGGTATGATTGCGGAAGATTTAGATAAAATTGCTCGTGATGTCATCGTCAAGGCTGGTTATGGTGACTACTTTATTCATCGCCTTGGTCATGGTATGGGACAAAGTGAACATGAATTCCCTTCAATTATGGAAGGAAATAAAATGGAACTTAAACCAGGTATGTGTTTCTCAATAGAACCTGGTATTTACATTCCAGGCGTTGCTGGCGTTCGTATTGAAGACTGCATTTATCTAACTGAAAACGGTAATGAACCATTTACAGTTACACCAAAAACATTAAAAACAATTGAACTACACTAATAAAAATAAAAACCCCTAAAGTTAGAAAACTTTAGGGGTTTTTATTTTTAAATATTCCATAAACTACGAGTCTTAACTAAAATAATAGGTAACCATATGCTACTCCTTTTCGAACAACATGTGGTTACCTATTATTTTAAAGTTAATTAATTCAAATAGTTCGCATTAAAAATTGTGGTACTCATTTTACTTTTATTTTTCGCCTGTCCATCCATCTGGATAAATTGTTTCAGCTTTGCCTTCTGCAGCATCAGCATCTTTAGCTTCGCCAAAAGCACTCTTGCTATCAACATAGATGTCTTCTTCAGCTAAGTCTGAAAACTCATCTGTTAAATCAGTCATTTGTTCAAATATATCGTCTGATTCCATAGCTAATTTGTTTTTCAAATCGTTCTTTGCATTAATTAATGCATCTTTAGCATTAACATACGCATCCTGGCTCATTAATAATTCACTTTTTTCAGAAAATTTATCACTTAGATTATTTTTCATTTCATCAAAATCAACCATTTTATCTTTTAAATCAATACTAGCGTCTTCAGCGTAAGCCTTATACTCTAACACGCGATCACGTACATCTAAAGCTTTTTCTTCCAAATGTTCTTTAATATCTTGTTTCGTTTTTTCAGAAATTAATTTAGAAGCTGTATACGCGGCAACCCCACCTGTAACTACCAATCCTAATAAAAATTTTTTTGACATAACAAACCCCTCCTTGTTTTAAACTTTTCTATTTTTATAAAAACTAAATGCCTTTTTACCAACATTAATGAAAGCTGAAGAATCTTTAGCCCTCTTTGACGTCGCTGAAACGTGTGTCATTAATCCTCGACTTGCATCATTCAAATCAGACACACTTTCACTCAAATCAGCAACAGCCTGAAATAAAGGATCAATTGTTGCTACTTTACCATTTACATCGTCTAATAAAATATTTGATTTTACGAGTATATTCTCAACTTCATTTGATAAGCCATCAACATCGCTGGTAATAGATGAAATACTTTTATTCACTTCTCCGAGTGTTCTCATCATTCTCATAAGAACGAAAATAATGAATAGGACTAAGACCGCGAAAGCAACAGCGGCAATTAATCCTGCAATTTGTCCACCTGTCATAATAATTCCTCCTATTTACTTACGTACATTAATTCAAAATCTACTTATAGGATAGCATTCGAACCTAAAAACTGCAATTGATAACATACGACAGTTTTGTATTTAAATTACACATTAGCCCACATGTTTGCTATGATGATATCAATAAATTAATTTAGGGGTGATCGCCATTTTAAACAATCTTTTTTTAGAGCATTTCACAAAGGACAATTTACTTTTAGGGACATTACTAAAAACCGTTACAAAACAAAGTACTTTCCTTTCACGTTACATAGCTCATATCGATTGGGATGCCATTATTAGTAACCTAGTTGAACTAGTTTTTTCTCTTGTTTTCTTTTCTTTTCTATTTATCCTTATAAATTGGATTGGAAAAAAAATCATTCGTCGGACATTTAATCAATATCGAGGATCCGATAGATATTCAACAAATAGAGTTGAAACAATCAATTCACTAACATCAAATATTTTTCACTATATTATGTTATTTTTTTATCTTTACGCTATTCTGTCGGTGCTCGGTGTTCCCGTTGGTACCTTAATTGCAGGTGCCGGAATCTTAAGTGTTGCTTTAGGTCTTGGCGCACAAGGATTCGTAACTGATGTCGTCACTGGATTCTTTATTCTTTTAGAACAACAATTCGATGTTGGAGATATCGTTAGAATTGATTCAATTGAGGGTCCTATCGTGGCTGTCGGCCTACGTACGACTCAAATTGAAGACTATGATGGTATTTTGCATTTTGTCCCAAATAGAAATATCACAATTGTCAGTAATTTATCTCGCAATAATATGCGAGCAGTTATCGATATCCGAATTGATGTCACTGACGATGTGGATAAAATCACCCATATTGTACAGAACGTTAATGAAAAGTTAGTCCCACTTCATCCCGAAATTAAAGATGGACCAAATATTTTAGGTCTAGTTGATCTTGGCAAAGGAAATTTGGTCTTTAGAGTCGTTGTGTTCACTTTAAATGGTGAACAGGCATCTACTCAACGGACATTTCTTGCCGGTTATCTAACGGCTTTAAATGATGCTCAAATACATGTCTTAAACTCACCTATCTCACTTAACTAAAAAATGACTCAATTATGAAATCATAATTGAGTCATTTTTTAGTTTCTTATTTGTTGATCTCTATCTGTCAAAAAATGGACCATTGCAAGAACACCTGCATCAATTGCAGCTTCTTTAGGCGCCAAAAATTCAGAATGTAGCGAGTAAGGACTATCTACACCCAACCAAAACATTGTTCCAGGTATTTTAGACAATAAAAATCCAAAATCTTCTCCCGTCATTGCAGGTTGTGTTTCAACAAATGAAACTTCTGGATCGTTTTTCATAAATCGAATAAAGTTTTCAGTCCTGCTATCATCATTTTCAACAGGTAGATAACCACCTTGAATGAGGTTTAATTCTACTTCGCAATCGTACATTAATGCGATACCCTCACAAATTGTTTTAACACGTTTTTGAATCAATAAATTCATTTCTTGTGTTAACGCACGAATTGTTCCATTAATCTGTGCTTCACCAGCAATAACATTACCAGTCGTTCCAGCAGTAAATTGACCCAACGTAACAACTCCAGATTGTATTGGATCGACATTTCGACTGATAATCGTTTGTAATTGCGTGACCAACTGTGCACCAGCAACTACCATGTCATTAGCCTGATGTGGGTATGCAGCATGTCCACTTTTTCCGGCTAGGTGTGCATGAATTTCACACGTACCTGCGAACAAAGTGCCTAATCGAGTTCCAATTGTTCCAGCAGGTAATTGTGGATTATCATGGAATGCATAAATTTCATCAGGCATCCACTCATCTAATAATCCACTCTCATAGAGTCGCTTACCACCACTGGCATTTTCTTCTGCTGGTTGAAAGATAAAAGTCATATTTACTGTTGGTTGATTTTCAGAAAAGTAATTTAGAATTCCGAGCGCAACCGTCATATGAATATCATGCCCACAAGCATGCATTCTACCTTCATTCCGTGATGAAAATGGCAGTCCTGTCTTTTCAGTAACAGGTAGTCCGTCAATATCAGTCCGATATCCAATTGTATACCCGCCAATAGAACCAACTACTCGAACTAAAATACCAGTTTCAACTGTTTTAATTACTATAAAACTTTGATTAAATTTTGAAATTAAGTTCAGTAGATAGGCTTGAGTTTCAAATTCTTCTAATCCAATTTCCGGAATTTGGTGTAAGTCCCGTCTGATTTTAATTAGTTCTTCAGTTGTTAAACTCATTTCTATCTGTTCCCTCGTTTCAATTTATTTCTAGATATTACGTAACTCTGCTAAAATTTCTGTTTTATCTTTTGTTTTATCATCGATATCTTTAACTTTTTTTGCGGGCATCCCTACGACTACCGTATAAGGTGCAACATCTTTAGTAACAACAGCTCCAGCACCAACAACGGCACCTTTACCAACACGAACGCCTTCAAGCACGACAACATTTCCACCAATTAAAACGTCATCTTCAATAATAACAGGTGTTGCTGAAGGTGGTTCGACAACCCCAGCAAGTACTGTTCCAGCACCAATATGACAATTATCTCCAACAATTGCACGACCACCTAAAACAGCACCCATATCAATCATTGTTCCCTTACCAATTTCAGCACCAATATTAATGATAGCGCCCATCATGATAACAGCGTTATCGCCAATTAAAACTTGATCGCGAATAACTGCACCTGGTTCAATACGTGCATTAATCTTTTTTAAATCTAATAACGGAACAGCTGAATTACGAGTTTCATTTTCAATATGAGAACTTACAATTTTTGAATTTTCATTTAGGAAAGGTTCAATATCTGCCCAATCACCAAATAAAACGCCAGCTTTATCATTTAAGTAGTCTTCTATCGTATCTGGTACATCGATTTCAACTAAATCCCCTTTAATATATACCTTAACGGGTGTTTTCTTTTTTGAAGTGCTAATAAAATTAATAATTTCGTGTGCATCTAAATTTGCCATCATCATTCTCCTAATATTTCATATTATTTATTTTCTTTCTTTAGTTTCAATATCTTGAACTATATACTCTTTTTCAAATTCATGAGCAATATGATTCATACTTTTCATAAGCTCACGACGTGTCACGATACCTGTAAAACTGCCCTCAGAAGAAACAACTGATAAAAAGGGATGGTCCACAAGTAAGTGCAAAACATTCTCAATATCGTAAGGATCTTGAATAGTGGGAATATCAGTTTCCATAACATCTTTAACACGAACTTCGTGTAATCGGCTGACATCCAATTCATCTAATCCTAACATTGTCTCAGTAATCATAGACAAGGATAACAATCCTTTAAACTTATAATCATTATCTAAAACGGGAATTTTAGCATAATGAACTTTTGTTAAAACCAATAGTGCGTGATCCAGGAAGTTATTTTCTTGTACATTAGCAACAATTTCAGCTGGAATTAAAAAGTGTTCCTGGTTTTCGGATAACATTTTTTCAATAGACTTAGCTATCATTCAATAGGTCCTCCTTCCAAACTTTTAGAACAACTCCTATTTTATAATAAATTGAACGCAGACACTAATTTTTTTTAAAAATCGAGCCAATTATTAATAAATATTTACATTTGTTCGCAATATTGGTAACATAATAAATATTGCGAACAAAAATAGGAGGATACAATGGATTATACATTAACAACAAGATTAGCTGCAGAATTTATTGGTACAGCAATTATGGTTATTTTAGGTAATGGTTCGGTGGCCAATGTCGAACTTGGGCATACAAAAGGACATGGTAGTGATTGGGCTTTAATCGCCTTCGGTTATGGATTCGGTGTTATGATTCCCGCCTTAATCTTTGGTAGTATTTCAGCAAATCATATTAATCCAGCTTTCACTTTAGGATTAGCTTTTTCTGGTTTGTTCCCATGGGGTGAAGTACTTCCCTACATGACAGTACAATTTTTAGGTGCATTCGTTGGACAAGCTATTGTTGTTGCAGCCTACAAACCTTACTATGATCAAACAACTGATCCTGAACGTATTTTAGGTACTTTCTCAACTATTGATGCCGCTCAAAGTAAATTAAATGGTTTTATTAATGAATTTGTTGGTACTTTCATTTTGATATTTGGCGCCATTGGTATTACAAAAGCACCATTTTTCTCCGATAACCTCGGAACAGCTCATCTCGGATTAGGTTTCTTAGTCCTTGTATTAGTTGCATCATTGGGTGGCGCAACTGGCCCAGCCCTAAACCCAGCTCGTGATCTTGCTCCACGTTTACTACATCAACTATTACCTCTTAAAAATAAAGGTAACTCACAATGGGATTATAGTTGGGTCCCAGTCGTTGCACCAATTGCAGCCGGCATTTGTGCCGTTTTCCTATACAAATCACTTTTTATGCTAGCTTAAATTTTAAAAACCTCTAAACGATAAAATTCGTTTAGAGGTTTTTTTTCGCTATTTACGTTTAAACTCGCAAGTTAATTCTGGTATTAATTTATGCTGTCTAGTGAAATATGAGACGTGAACATTTTTTTCGTTTGCTTCTACTATCGCATATGTTCCACCAATCCCTTGATACATCCCTCTAGGAAGACTAATGCTCCCAGGATTTAAAATTAATACGCCATCGTCAGTCATCTCACATCCTAATTCATGAGTATGTCCAAAAAATACGAATTTAGCATGATTAGCCTTAGCTTTTAATTCAAGTGTGAACAGTCCTGTTTTAACGTTAGTCAGATGCCCGTGAGAGAGATAGATAGTTTCCCCGCTCACAATTTCAACTAATTCTTCTGGAAAATTCATATCAAAATCCATGTTTCCTAGGACACCATCAAATTTATTAAAAAGCGGATCATTTGCTTCTAATTCTGAATCGCCACAATGAAAAAATACATCAACTTGATTTTTATTATGTACTAAAATAGATTCTAATATATCACGATCTCCATGACTATCACTCACAACTAAGCACTTCATCTTATTTTTCCCACCAATCATTAAAATTTGACATTAACTTGACGGTTGCACGACCGCGATGACTAATTTTATTTTTTTCTACTTCAGTCAGTTCAGCCATAGACTTATATAATTCAGGTACATAAAAAAGTGAGTCATAACCAAATCCGTTATCTCCACGTGGTATACCCAAAATTTCTCCAGCCACTTCACCGTCTACAACTAGTGACTCGTTACCAGGTTTTGCAAAAACTAACGTTGTATGGAAATTTGCAGTCCTTTTGTCTTTCGGCACGTCAGTCATTTCATGTAATAATTTCGCATTATTCGCAGCGTCATTATGGTCCTCAGCAAAACGAGCAGAAAATATACCTGGTCGACCATCTAAGGCGTCCACCATTAAACCAGAATCATCTGCTAAAACAGGTAATTGTGTTAATTGTGAAATTGTTTCTGCCTTTAATCTTGCATTCTCTTCAAATGTTTTCCCAGTTTCTTCAACATCTGGTAATTCAGGATAGTCCAACAACGTAGTAACTTTAAATCCTAGTGGATTAAAAAAACGTTTAAATTCAGTCGCTTTTCCTTCATTTTTAGTTGCAATTAAAATCACATCTTTTTGATTCTCAATATGTTCATTTTGAATTAAAATGGTTTTCTTCTGCGAATTACCCATTAATTCTGATAATCCTGACATTGCTCCACCTAAAAGTTGCGTTAATTTGTCACCAAGTAAATCAGCATTAGATTTTTCAAAATTCAATTGTAAAAAAGCCCCTGATTCATTTTGAACAATTAATAAATGACTATCGGCTGTTTCCTCTTCTTCACTTGTTAAATCAGCAAATAACTCATCATGAATGAAACCAACATTAATCGCTGAAAATGGTTTTAATTTTTGACCGTTACTCTTTAACAATAAATTTTGAATTGCTACATAACTCGCATTAATAACTGTTGCAATAATATCCCCATCAGCTTGCATGATTTGTACTTGTAAATTAAATCCAGTATCTTTTAATGTTTCTGCCAAGGCCGTCTTAAGCGATGATAAAATCAATTCAATTTTGACATTGCTTTGAGCACTCAACCACTGATTAACGTCTACTTTCAATTCACCAATGTTATCTGTTTCGTTAACTAAAATTGTTACCTTAGTCAAGCCCAACTGGTATTCAATCGCACTATCGACTTCCTTAAGACTTAATTTTGTAATTGAGACTGGTCTAACTTCTAAATTATCTCGATTCTCATTTTTACGCATGTTAGTCTCCCTGTCCTAAATGAATTGTTTTAGAATTTATATTTTCTAATCCTAACCAACCTGATGCAATTTCGTTAAAATCATTCGCATCACCCGTCGTAAAAAATTCATGTTCAATTTTTGCTTCACTTTTAGCCGCAATATTAAAATAATCTAAGATAGTTGAAACATCGTTAACTGTTTCAGCTCCTGAATCAATCAACGTTACTTTATCACCAACCGCATTTTGAATAAAAGGTCTGAGTAATGGATAGTGAGTACAGCCCATGACTAGTGTATCAATGTTTTTATCATCAAAAAAAGCTAACGTTTCATTAACAACTCGTTCAGCGATTTCTGATTCGTATTGATCACTCTCGACAATTGGGACGAACTTTGGACAAGGTAAGCTCGTCACAAATAAATTAGGATTTTTTTCATGTAACGTATTACTATATGCGCTACTTTTAATCGTACCTTCCGTCCCAATAACGCCTACTCTTTGGTTTTTAGATGACTTAATTGCCGCTCTACTTCCTGGTTTTATAACACCAATCACTGGGATTGCTAATTTTTCTCGTAAATCATCCAAGGCAGCAGCCGTTGCTGTATTACAAGCAATCACTAACATTTTTATCCCTTTACTTAACAAAAAAGATGTCATATCCCAAGTGAATTCTAAAACTTGTTCTGAGGGCCGAGGTCCATATGGCATTCTAGCTGTATCACCTAAATAGTATATTTTTTCGTTTGGTAATTGTTTAAGTGCTTCTTTTACAACTGTTAATCCACCAACACCTGAATCAATAAATCCAATTGCTTGATTATTCATTTTCTAACCTCTTTTTCGATTACTTATCAATCTTAATTATGACTTGTCTTTACTCAAAATTCAAGTCTAGTCATTTAACATTAATTTATGAAAAATCAATATCATCTAATCTTAAATAACGGTATAATACTTGTATATTATATATCCAGAGGGAGATCCATATGAAACCAAATTTGATTGAAAATTTATTATCAGCTGACAACAATGATACATTCGCATATGAACTTATTCGCGATAGTTTAATACCAGAAGTAATTGGTACGGATACAACAATTTTATACTGGGTTGGTAAAAAAATGGCCCGTAATGCTAACCTCGCTAATATTGCAGACCTTATTACCTTTTTTGAAAAGGCAAATTGGGGTACTCTTGAAGTGGTTAAAGAAAAAAAAGACAAGCAAACTTGGTTACTATCTGGTAATATTGTTACCTTCAGACAGAATCAGATTAAGTCTGCTGATTTTAACCTAGAAGCTGGGTTTATTGCTGAAACTATCCAAATTCAAAGTGGTTTCACATCAGAAACAATAATTGAAAATCAAAATAATAAATCCGGTGTTTCAATTATTGTTCAAACTGATTTAAAAGATCCTAATATGACAGAACCAACTGACCAATTTCACTTCAAAGTACCAACTGAAACTGAATAATTATCGAATAGATAATTAAAAAGAGCTGACTTTAAAAGTCAGCTCTTTTTAATTACTAAATATATTGTGCTAAAACTTCTTTAACCTGATCTTTTGAATGATAACCGACGATTGTATCAACAACTTCGCCATCTTTTTTAATCATTAAAGTTGGAATACTCATGATACCAAAAGATTGTGCTGTTGCTGGATTTTGATCAATATCCATTTTAGAAAATTTTACTTTATCGCCCATTTCTTGTTCTAAATCTTCAATAGCTGGCGATTGCATACGACAAGGACCACACCATGTTGCCCAAAAATCTGTCAATGTTACACCTGAATCTGTTACTTTTTCAAATTCTTTATCTGTAATTGCTTGTACCATTTGAATTCCCCCTTTTATTATTTATGTGACCATCATATCAAAGAAAATAATACCACGCCACATTTTTGCTTACAAAAAGTAAACGTTACTTGAATTCTACGATAGTTGCGCCATTTCCACCAGCATTGGGTGCTGCAAATTCAAATGACTTAACATGACGATTTGATTTCAAATAATCTGTTATTCCAGTTCTTAAGGCTCCAGTCCCTTTACCATGAACAATAGTAACAGAAGCATATCCAGCAAGTAAAACAGAATCAATATACTGATCAACTTGGCTCATTGCATCATCATAGCGCTGTCCACGAAGATCAAGCGATGTTGAAACGCTTGTTGAAGCCGCATTTTTAAAAATGGTTCTATCCTTTTTATCATTCTCGATATGAACTTTTTGAAGGTCGTTTTCATTAATTTTCATTTTTAGAATACCAAGTTGAACTTCCCACTCTGTCTTACTCATTTTTTTAACTAAAACACCTTGTTGACCATAAGTTTTAACTAAGACATCGTCGTTCACATGGAATTCTTGTTTATTTTTAGCTCGTTGTAGGACCTTATTTTTCTTCAAAGCATTTGTTGGTTGATGCATTTGTGATAATTGTGATTTTGCATCAATTAATTCATGTTCTTTAACAGCTTGTCCTTGAAGCATCTGCATTTGGCGAATTTCTTTTATTATTTTATCTGCATTTATTTCTGCTTCTGCCACGATTTCATTAGCTTTTCCCTTAGCCTTATCCGTCATTGACTCTCTTTGCGCAACAAACTCGGCATACTGTTTAGCTAGGTCATCATGTAATTTCGTTGAATCTTCTAGTTGTGCTTTTAATGCCAGTGTCTCATCTTCTGCCTTTTTTCGCTTACTCATTAAGTCAGAAATCATTTCATTCAAATCTTGGCTATCTTGATTGGTCAAGTTTTGCGCTTGATCAACAACATTTGACGCTAACCCAATTTTACGAGAAATATCAAACGCATTACTACGACCAGGTATTCCAATTAATAATCGATAAGTTGGTTGTAACGTTTCACTATCAAATTCCATACTAGCATTAATTGTTCCAGCACGATTAAACCCATACGCTTTTAATTCGGGATAATGTGTTGTAGCAACTGTATAACTACCTTTTTCTCCAACAGCATCAAGAATTGCAATCGCCAAAGCTGCACCTTCTTGTGGATCCGTTCCAGCTCCTAATTCATCAAATAAAACTAATGAATGTTCGTTAATATTAGCTAAAATAGAAACGATATTAGTCATATGAGCAGAAAATGTACTTAAGCTCTGTTCAATCGATTGTTCATCCCCAATATCTGCAAAGATATCTTCAAAAATACCAATACGACTACCTTCATTTGTTGGAATATTTAAACCTGATTGTCCCATCATCTGAATTAAGCCTAATGTTTTTAACGTAATTGTTTTACCACCGGTATTAGGTCCCGTAACAACAATTGCTTGATAATCTTTTCCTAACATAATATCGTTAGCAACTACTTTTTTACTATCCAATAAAGGATGACGTGCTTGTCTTAAAAAAATGTCATTTTCAACACTAATTGCTGGTTCAGTTGCTTTAATTGAGCTTGCATATTGTGCCTTTGCATTAACAAAATCGAAATGTCCTAAAATATAAGCATTTTCTAAAATTTCTGCTGTAAAAGGTGCAACTAATTCAGATAACTCTGCCAAAATACGACGTTCTTCATCTGCTTGAGCAAGTTGCTGTTCGCGTAAATGATTATTCATCTCGACAATTGCTTGCGGTTCAATAAATAAGGTCTGTCCTGTTGCACTTTGGTCATGAACAGCGCCACCAAATTGACCACGATATTCTGCCTTAACAGGGATAACGTAACGTTCATTTCTAATTGTAATTAATGTTTCACTTAAATATTTAGCACTTTTACCACGCGTAAATTCTTGTAGTTTAGCTCTAATGGCACTTTCCGAGCGTAAAATATTTTGTCGAATATTATGCAATACTGGTGAAGCCTCATCAGTAATGTGACCATCATTTTCAATTGACTGATTCAACCTACGATTAATTTCAGGTAGATTTTCAAGCTTTTCTATCCATTCAAATAATCTCGTTAATTCAATTTCAGAATCTGCTAAATCTTTAAAAAATAATTTAACCTCATTAGTCGTTCGTAGTACACGACCAACAGCAGATAGCTCTTTACCATTCAAAGAAGCTCCCATATCTAACCGTTTCATATGTGGCTTAACGTTGACTAATTGTGGTAAAGGAATGCCACCGCGGAGTCGCAATATCTTCACAGCATCTTGTGTTTCGTCTAAATCCTTTTGGATTTTTTCGAGATTAGTCATCGGCTCTAATGCCTTAACTTCTTCTTGTCCAGATTCAGTAGATATAAATGTTTGAATTTGTTGTTTAACTTTTTGATATTCTAATGTCTTTAATCCTTTTTCGTTCATACTTTAATTCTCCTAACATTTAATCTGTAGATGATGTATTTGTAATGAACATCTTTTTAGCTATTGTTGGCGTATCTGTTAGTATTTTTTGAGCAACCGTCGATTCTAAAACAGCTTCATTAACTTTTTGATTAGGCCAAGCCGACAAAATAATTAACCCAATAAAAATAAAAACAAACATCAGTATAACCGATAGAACCCCACCAATTAGTGAATTCACCTGATGAATAACTGGTAATTTTGTAACAGAATTTATTACTCTAATAATACCTCTAATGAGTATACCGCCAACCACAAATAAAGCCGCAAATACAATCATCGAATAAAAGTTAGTCTGAAGATGGTTCGTAATAGATGTCTTATCAGTTTCCATAATTTTAGGGAAACGTTCTCCCAACCAAATAGTAACAGGATTTGTTAAAACTTTAGCAAATAAATAGATAGCGATAAATCCTACAATTCTCAAAAGCGTTAATACTAATCCTTTTCTATAACCGTTAAAAAATGACACAATTAATAAAAAGATAACAATTAAAGAAACTGTCATAATATTACTCCTTTACTTGTGTTTCACCATTAATTTCATTTAATTTTTCTTGTAATTTAATTTGATCTGAAACTGCGTTGATAGCTACTAATATCGCTACTTGTTCATCATCTATTTCAGGTAGCATGTCCTTCACTGATTGAAATTCATTTTTCACCAATGTTGCTACGGCGTCCATGTGTGTGTCTGATTCTGATCCAATAATTGTATACACTTTTTTACCGATTTTAGTCTTATATCTATTCTTTTGATTTTCCAATGAACACCCTCCTTACATTTAATCATTTAAAAATAATTTTACCACGAATTGATCAAAAGAGATATGTGTATCATAGTCCATAATATATAATTTAAAACAAAATAAAAAAGTTAAACCAATTTGGCTCAACTTTTTAAATAATCTTCTATTGCATACTTTCATCTGAAAGGAAGGTATTCAATACTTCTTCTACCATATCCCATTCATCATCGTCTTCGATTGGTTCTAAATCACTTTCAGTTGCTTCACCATTCTCATTAGGACTAAATGAGTAAGCTTGAATTTCAACCTCTTCATCAGCTTCTGAGCCAAGTGGATAAAGCATAATATATGATTTATTGTAATCATCAGATTCAAAGGTAAACAGAACTTCAAAAAGTGTTTCATTACCGTTATCATCTACTAATGTAATCTGTTGGTTTTCTTCTTCATTATTCATATTGTGACCTCACTTTATTCTTTAGTTAATTTGCCTTTACCATCTAAATAATTCTGTAAAATTAGGCTTGCAGCAAGTTTATCAATAACTTTTTTTCTTTTTTTTCTTGATGTATCGGCCTGTTCAACAAGCATACGTTCTGCCTCAACAGTTGTCAACCGTTCATCTTGAAAATCAATTGGCAAGCCAAAAGTTTCAACTAATAACTCGCCGTACTTTTGCGCAGCTTCAGCACGAGGGCCTAATGAGTTGTTCATATTTTTGGGTAAGCCGAGTACAAAGCCAGTTACTTCATACTCTGTAACCAATTCTTTGACACGTTCAATACCAAAGTCACTTCTGTCTTCATTAATACGAATAATTTCAACGCCTTGGGCAGTCCATCCTAATAAATCGCTCATTGAAACGCCGACCGTTCTTGAACCAATATCCAAGCCCATTAATCTCATTTAATTTCCTACTTTTCTTCTGTATTTAAGTAATTTTTAACTAACTCTTCAACAATTTCATCGCGTTCATATTTTCTAATTAAATTACGTGCGTCATTAAATCTAGGAATATAAGCAGGATCGCCCGATAACAAATAGCCAACAATCTGGTTAATAGGGTTGTACCCTTTTTCTTCTAATGATTGGTAAACAGTTACCAATGTATCGTGGACATCTTTTTTATTATTTTCGTCAAAATTAAAGAACATTGTTTTATCTAATGAACTCATAACGTGGCACCCCCATCAATTTATTAACCTAGCTCTATTCTACTAAAAAAAGGACCATTCGACAATCAAAACAAGCTGATGTAATCAAGCCGTAATATAATAAAGAGTATTTATCTATTTATTATTAGATAAATACTCCTTTAATTATTATTTGGTTTGATTATTTAACCAATTTGCTGCTTCTTTGATTGCATCAGCTAAACCTGCTGGATTTTTACCACCTGCTTGAGCTAAGTCTGGTCGGCCACCGCCACCACCGCCAACAAGTGGCGCAATCGTCTTAATTAAATCGCCCGCTTTTAATCCTGATTTAATGCCATCAGCACTAACTGCCGTAATTAAATTAACTTTACCGTCATCACTTGTTGTTCCAATAGCCAAAACATCTGATAATTCTTGGGTTTTCCATTGGTCAGCCAATTGACGTAATTGAGACATCCCTGAAACTGAAACTTTTGCTGCAATTAACGTTTTACCATTAATTTCTTGTTTATTTTTGAAAACATCCCCAGCTTGTTGGCTAGCAATTTTATCTTCAAATGCTTGAATTTGTTGTTCACTTACTTTTAATGCACTTTGTAATTGTTCAATTTTATTTGAAACTTCTACGACTTTATTTACTTTTACTTGTTGTGCTACTGTTTCTAAGAGTTCGTTACGTCCGTTTAAGAAATCAAAAGCTTCTTTAGAAGTTACTGCTTCAATACGACGAACGCCGGCACCAACACCTGATTCAGAAATAATTTTAAATAAGCCGATTTCACTCGTATTTGAAACGTGCGTACCACCACAGAATTCAATTGAATAATCGCCAATTTTCACAACCCGCACAATTTTTCCATATTTTTCTGAGAATAAAGCAATGGCACCCATATTTTTAGCAGAATCAATATCTGTTTCAACAGTTTCAACAGCTAACTCAGCCCAAATCTTATCGTTAACAATCTTTTCAACTTGTTTTAACTGTTTCTCTGAAACGGAACCAATATTTGTAAAATCAAACCGTAGATAAGTGGGTTCGACTAATGACCCAGCTTGATGTGTATGTTCGCCCAGAACATCTCGCAATGCTTGATCAAGTAAATGTGTCGCCGTATGATTTTTTTCAACTTTTTTATGGAAATCTTGATTAATTTCTAGTGTCACTAATTGGTCTTTTTTCATTGCTGCAAGAACTTTAATGGCGTGTAAATTTTGTCCATTAGGTGCATGTTGAACTTCTTCAACTTCAGCAATAACATTGCCTTCTGTATCTTTGATAGTTCCTTTATCAGCAACTTGTCCACCCATTTCAGCGTAAAATGGTGTTTTTGAAAAAATAACTTGAGCGTTATCACCTGGTTTTATGTTATCTACTAACTCGTTATCCACAATTAAATCAACCACTTTGGCGTCATCCACATTAGCTTGTGTATAACCAACATATTCACTAATTGTTTTAATATCTGTTAACATCCCATTTTGAACACCCATTGATTTAGCATTACTACGTGCAGCACGAGCACGATCCTTCTGCTGTTGCATTTCAGCGTTAAACCCTACTTGATCTACAGATAATCCTTCATCTTCGGCATATTCTTTCGTTAATTCAAATGGAAAACCATAAGTATCGTACAATTTAAAGACACCAGCACCAGTTAGCTCTACTTTATTTTCTTTTTTAGTCGTTAAAATAAGATTATTTAATAACTGTAATCCATCTTTTAATGTTTCATTAAATCGTTCTTCTTCAGAACGAACAATTTTAGAAATATACTCTGATTGTTCTAAAACTTCCGGATAATAATCCTTCATAATATTACCAACAACAGGTACAAGTTGCGTTAAAAATGATCCTTCTATCCCTAATTTTTGTCCATGCATCACTGCACGACGAATTAATCGACGAATAACATAGCCACGTCCTTCATTAGAAGGTAAAGCGCCATCACCAATGGCAAATGAAATTGCACGCGCATGATCTGCAATAACCTTAAATGAAATATCATCTTGGGCATTATCATCATATTTTTTATTATTACTCATTTTTTCAGTTGCATCAATTAAGGGTAAGAATAAATCTGTTTCAAAATTAGTTTTTGCATTTTGGAAAATCGAAACAACACGTTCTAAACCCATCCCCGTATCAATATTTTGATGAGGTAGTGGTTCATAGTTATTTTCAGGTGTGTGATTAAATTCAGAGAACACGATATTCCAAACTTCTAGATAACGTTCATTTTCGCCACCAGGATAATTTTCGTCATCATCCTCAGCTAAGTTATTAAAACTTTGTCCACGATCATAAAAAATTTCTGTATCAGGTCCACTAGGTCCTTGTCCAATATCCCAAAAGTTATCTTCTACTTCTACTAGATGATCCTTTGGTAACTTAACTTCTTCTAACCAGATACGTTTTGCTTCCAAATCTTTTGGGTAAACAGTAACGTATAGTTTTTCAGCATCAAATGCGAACCATTTTTCACTTGTTAATAATTCCCAAGCCCAATTAATTGCTTCTGGTTTAAAATAATCCCCAATTGAGAAATTACCCAACATTTCGAATAACGTATGATGACGTGCTGTCTTACCAACATTCTCGATATCATTCGTACGAATACTTTTTTGGGCATTCGTAATTCTAGGATTTTCTGGTACAACTGATCCATCAAAATATTTTTTTAAAGTTGCAACACCGGAATTAATCCACAGTAATGTGGGATCATCCACAGGTAGTAATGAGGCACTAGGTTCAATTGTATGGCCTTTTTCTTTAAAGAAATCTAAATACATTTGGCGTATTTCAGTACTTGTCATTTTTTTCATAAGTGTGACTTCCCTTCTATTTTTAAGCAAAAAACACCGCTGCGAGTAAGGACGCTTATAGCGCGGTACCACCTTACTTGCAACGATGTTTTAGTCGTTTACCTCTTAAACTCGATAACGTTGAGTGGACGTCATTCTATTAATACTTAACACAAGGCAGCTTTTTTAAATAATCATTTCTCTCAGCAAATGAAATGTTTCTGTTAGGCTATTTAAATTTATCCCTGTTTCTAATAAAAATTATATTGAAATCGACTCAAATTGTCAAATTAAGCTTACGACTCTTTACGATTTTGTTTTCTGTTAACGCGACGATCCATTTGATCTTTACGTTTAATTGCTTTTTGAATCTTTTTCTTATATCCAGGTTTACGTTTTTTCTTCTCTTTTTTAACCATTCCTTTGATTACTGGAGCTAAAGGATCTTTGGTTTGTTTACGATTTTCACGGCGATTACGATCATAAGAATCAACGATTTCACCTTTTTTAATATCTTTAGGTGCAAATTTAATCCCCATTGCTTCTAACTCAGCAATTTTATTTTCTTCATTTGGTTCATATAACGTCATCGCAATACCACTCAAACCGTTACGACCAGTACGTCCAACACGATGAATGAAGAATTCTAAATCATTTGGAATATCATCATTGATGACATGTGAAACACCCTCAATATCAATTCCACGCGCTGCCAAATCAGTTGCGACAACATATTGAAAATCTAAATTTTGAACTTCTTTCATGACACGTTTTCGTTCACGAGCTGGCACATCACCATGAATTTTAGCAACTTTTAAATTCTTACCACGTAAATACTCAACAATTTCATCAACACGTGTTTTTGTATTTGCAAAAATAAGTGCGATATATGGTTGTCCCATCGTAATTAATTGATAAATAACTTCATTACGATCATGACCCTTCGTTGGAATAATCCAGTTTTCAATCGTATCACTAATAACTGATTTAGCTGCAATTTCTTCAACTACTGGGTTCTTCATGTATTTCTTTAAAAATGGTTGTAATTTTTGTGGAATAGTTGCTGAAAACACCATCATTTGAAGATCAGAAGGTAATGCAGATGCAATTTGATCAGTTTCTTTCAAAAACCCTAAATCAAGTGTCATATCTGCTTCATCTACAACTAAAGTTGATGCATTATGAATATCTAAAGCGTTACTGCTCATTAAATCAGCAATACGTCCAGGTGTCCCAATGACAATTTGTGGTTGTCTTCTACTTAATTTATCGATTTGACGCTGTTTATCTGTCCCACCAACATAATTTTGAATATGAATAGGTTCGGGACTAAATTCTGCCAATTGCTTAGCAGCTTCATAAATTTGGTAAGCAAGTTCACGACTTGGTGTCGTAATAACTGCTTGAACCGTATTATTTGAAGGATCAAGTTGATTAAAGATTGGTAATAGGAAAGTATGTGTTTTACCACTACCCGTTTGTGATTGACCTACAACGCTTTTACCCTTTAAAACAACTGGTATTAAGCGTTGTTGAACTTCTGTTGGTACATTAAAATGAATTGCTTCAATCGCTTTTAAAAGATACGATTTCAATCCAAAATTTTTAAAATTTTCTGGCATTTTATTCTCCCGTATATGTCTTAGCTAAATCATCAAGTGATTTAACTATTTCTTCGTACTCTGCTTGGTCTTTAGCTCTTGCACCACTGGCCATGGGATGTCCACCACCATCATGCTCTTTTGCTAACTGATTGATTACAGGACCTTTTGATCGTAATCGAACGCGATAGCTACCATCCTTTTGCTGCACAAAAATTGCCCAACATTGAACTTCAATAATTTTACCTGGTAAAGGTACAATTTGAGATGAACCAGCATCGCCCAACTCTATTGAATCTAGATAGTCATGTGTCAATATGACATATGCTGCTTTATGTTCTGTAATAACTAAATTATCATATACATATCCTGATAACTTAGCGACACCTGCGGTAATATTGTCCATTTTTTGGTTTATTTTAGTAGTTGAAAAATGATAAGTCATTAATTCAGCAACCACTTGCATCGTATGTGCAGTTGTTGCTGAATACATGAATCGACCTGTATCGCCAACAATTCCGGCGTATAACATCCTAGCCGCATCATCAGTAACTACAAGTTCTCCACCAACGCCATCAACTAAATCCATAACTAATTCAGAACTACTTGATGCATTTGTTTTCACCCAAACTAAATCACCATAAACGTCTTCATTGGGATGATGATCCAATTTAATTAGGTAGGCACCACTTGTATATCGATCATCTTCAACTCTTGGACGATTAGCCGTATCAATCACGATGACGAGTGCATTATTATACGTCTCATCAGAAATTTCATCTTGGTCACTAATCCATACTAATCCAGCTGAGGGCGCACCAACTTGATAAACCTTTTTGTCAGGAAAACTAGCACGAATAATTGCTGCTAACCCCGATTGAGATCCAATTGCATCAGGGTCTGGACTTTGATGACGATGAATAATAATCGTATCAAATTGTTTAATTTTTTTTAAAATTTCTAACTCAATTTTCACTTAAATGACTCCTTCTTAGAACTCAAATGGAATATCAATCTCGGGAATAATCCCCACACCATCATTCAATAATTGAACAAATTCAACTGGATTTTGTTCAATTTTGGTAAACGTATTGTAATGAATTGGAACAACCTTTTTTGCCTGTACAAATTCAGCTGCAATTGCAGCATCTTCTAAACCCATTGTATAAGTATCACCAATCGGTAAAAATGCTAAATCAACAGGTTCCATATGATTAACTAACTTCATATCTGAAAATAAAGCCGTATCTCCTGCATGATACAAGACTTTCCCATCAATATGCAATTCAAACCCTGCAGCTACACCTAATGTTCTCGCTGTACCATCAATTACCAAGGCAGCAGTATGCCACGCGGGAATAAGTTTTACTGAACCGAAAGGTAATTTAAGCTGACCACCAAAATTTAAAGGCTCAACAATTAAACCCTCATCTTCAAAATAATTAGCTAGTTCATTGATTGTAACGACTTTAGCCCCTGATTTTTTTGCTAACTCAATTGTATCACCCACATGATCGTAGTGTGCATGCGTCACTAAAATATAATCTGGATTTAATTCGTCAATAGTCGTTTTAACTAACGGATTATCTTTAATGAATGGATCAATTAAGATCGTCAACTTATCGTCAGTAACAATTTGAATACTAGATTGTCCAAGCCATGTAATTTTCATGTTTAGTCTTCTTTCGTTTCCAAAGTTGCTCTTAAGTATAACGGTTATTGAGGCCAATTACAAAGGCTGTTTTGTGTCTTTTTTCCCAAATAATGGTAGTTTCATATTTTCAAAACCAATTGGTGCTAAATTTGTCATCGTTAATCCAAGTAACCTAATTCCCTTTTCTGCACCCAATATATCGTCAAAAATCTGTCGTCCATAAAAATAAATAGTTGCTGCATCATTACGAATAAATTCTTCCAATGTTAATCTTTTTGTTAGCGTCGTAAAATCCTGATAGCGAACTTTAATGACTAACGTTTTCCCATGTTTTTGTTGTTTACTCAACGTTTCTGAAACTAAATGTGCAATATACCTAAGTTGTGTTTCAACTTCATCCGTTGTCATCAATAACTTCCCGTATGTTCGCTCGCTACCAATCGATTTTCTCTCTCTTTGCCACTCGACTGGACGATCATCAACACCTCGTACTCGTTTATATAAGAAGTACCCTAATTTACCAAATTGTTGAATTAATTCAACTTCAGATTTTTCTAATAATTCTTTTCCAGTAAGGATACCTTGATTAATCATTTTTGGTTCTGTTTTTTTTCCAACGCCTCTAAATTTACCAATTGGCAATTCAGATAAAAAAGGAATGACATCTTCTGGCAGAATTAATGTCATTCCAGCTGGTTTATTGTAATCGGACGCTAGTTTTGCTAAAAATTTATTATAAGAAACACCCGTTGAACAGGTTAAATGTAATTTTTGATAGATTTCTCTTTGAATCATGTGCGCTGCTTGAATAGCACTTTTAATTTCTTTTTTATTCTGTGTAATATCAAGATAGGCTTCATCAAATGCAATTGGCTCAATCATTTCTGTATATTCATGAAATATTTCATGAAGCTGTCTTGAAACTTCTTTATATAGTGTGAAATCAGGCGATTTAAAAATAGCTTTAGGACAAATTTCATAAGCTTCTTGGGCTGCCATAGCAGAATGGATACCTAATTTTCTTGCCTCATAATTTGCTGTAGCAACAACACCACGACCACCATTTTTTCTAGGATCCTGGGCAATAACTAATGGTTGTCCAATAAATTCAGGATGTTCACGCTCTTCAATTGACGCATAAAAAGCATCCATATCGACATGGATAATTTTTCTTTTTAATAAATTATCGTCTATTGTAATACCATTTAATTCAGCCATTAGTCCCACATCCTTTTCATGCAATTTTACACGAACGCACGTTCCTTTTCAAATTAATTGCTCTTTATTGTCCATTAAGATATAAAAATACCTCATTATCGTTAAACTTATGTTTAACAATTATGAGGTACTTCATATTATTCACCTATAACAGAATTATCCTTATTTAATTTAAAAATTTTACCTTCTACATTAAGATTATCTTTAATAGACTTTTGTAATTGTAACATTGCCTCATCAATAATTTCATTCTGTTCTTTATTGACAGATTCCATTACCATAACAGCATTTTTTGTATCATCTGTTAACATTGTTCTTTTACCATCTCGCCAATTTAAGCATCTGCAAACTGCTCCATCATCATCATAATATAAAACTTCACCAAGCAGAGCTGGTTCATTTTTATCATCACCTAAAGGATAAAAAGCTTCTCCACCTTTAGCAACACCTAAATGAAGATCTCCTTTGATAGCATCTGTATCTTCACCACCAACAGGTACACCATACTCTAATGAAATACTATTGTACAGGTCAACAAGCGGATTTATTGAACCCACACCTTTACCCTGATCAACTCGTTTAAGTAAAGCTTCAATTGATGAACGAGCACCTTTTTTCTTCTTAAAATTTTGGTATGCTTCACGCCAATTAGCCACGACTAAATTGTCTTTGAATGATTCATTTGTTAAATATTTTTGAGCTTTATCCCCAGCTTGTTCAAGCATGTTATCATAAAAATCGGTTTGATTTTCTTTAGGATGATTATCTATATCTTTTAAAAGCATAATATTAATTTGTGCATCTGGAAAGATGTTCCAAAAATCTTCATCTATAATAATTTTATTCATCATTACTCTCCTTATAAATTTATACTTTTATAATCGCTTTCGTACTATAATACTTCTGATATTTTGTCTATTAAAATAATATTTCCCTAAATAATTAAAATTATCATGCAAGAGTTACTTCAATTAATACCGAAGGATTAACGTTTTTTACTTTTTAGGATCGTATATCCAGTAATTACCATCATCCGTTAATAATTTATCTGAAGCCGTTGGACCCATCGATCCACTTAAATAGTTAGGGAATAACGTTTTATCATCATTATCGTTATGCCATGTCTCTAAAATCACATCGGCTACATTCCATGCCTTAGCAACTTCATTCCAATGAGCAAAATTAATTGCATTTCCATCTAACGCATCCAAAATTAACTTTTCGTATGCTTCTGGTGTTTTAGCTTTTGTTTCAGGTGAATTAACATAATCTAAATTCGTTTTATTCGTGTTAAAGCCTTGCCCAATTTCTTTAGTATTAATCGTCAATCTAAATCGTTCATCAGGTTCAACTGTAATTGTTAATACATCTTTACCTAAATGTTCATGTTCAGCACTTGTTCCAAAAATATTTTTTTCAACATTTTTAAAAACAATATTGATTTCAGTATTTTTCTCGACAAGACGTTTACCACTGCGAACATAAACTGGCACACCAGCCCAACGATCATTGTCAATCATTAAACGACCAGCAATAAATGTTTCAATCATTGAATCAGGTGAAATCTGTTTTTCCTCACGATAAGCCTTTTCGGTTCCTGCCTCATTTGCACCATATTGTCCACGAACAAAGTTTTTATTAACTTCATCAGGTTTTAAGATACGGATTGCTTTTAAAGCCTTTAATTTTTCTTTACGAATTTCTGATGCAACAAATTCTTTTGGCATGTCCATTGTTAATAATGAAACAACTTGCATAATGTGATTTTGGAACATATCACGCATAGCGCCACTCGTTTCATAGTACCCGCCACGTTCTTCAACACCTAATGACTCACTCAACGTTAATTGAATATTATCTATATACTTATTATTCCACAATGTTTGCGTAATAATATTACCAAAACGAATTGCTGGAATATTTTGAATCATTTCCTTACCTAGGTAATGATCAATTCTAAATATTTGATCTTCATCAAAAGTATTTGTAATTTCATCATTTAACTTTTTAGCACTTTCAAAATTGCGTCCAAAAGGTTTTTCAATAATTAAACGGTTGAATCCATTTTTAGTTACTAACTTTTGTGACCCTAAATGAGTCGCAATCGTACCAAAAAATTGAGGTGACATTGCTAAGTAGAACATACGGTTACCTTCAATTTGGTATTTTTCATCAAGTTTATCTGCTAATTTTTTTAAAGTTATATAATGTGCAACATCAGTCACATCATGTGATTGATAATAAAAATGTGATACGAAATCAGCAATTTTATTAGCATCATCGCTAACATTAACTAAAGATTCAGTAACAACGTTTTGATAAAAATCATCTGTCCAAGGACGTCTTGCAGTCCCAATTACAGCAAAGTTGGCATCTAAAAATCCTTTTTCAAATAGTTTGAAAAGAGATGGATACAATTTTCGCTTTGCTAAATCTCCGGTTCCACCAAAGATAATAAATAAGGCCTTTTGTTGAGTTTCCATTATTCCACACCACTCTCATTTTTGAGGTTTCAGTCCTCTTTATTAGTAAAATCAATAGTATAAGTTTACATTTTATTAGTAAAATAAACAAGAAAGTTGGTCTTAAACTAGACAATAAAAAAAGTATTAACTCTGATTAGCACAAAGTTAATACTTGAAAATAATTATTTTTCGTCAGAAGAGAATTTATCTTCTTCAGTTTTTGTTTCAATAACTGCATCAGTAGTTGTTTCTTCCTTAACTGCAGCTGCAGGTTCTACTTTAACTGCGGCAGGAAGGACACGTGCGATTGCTGAGCGTTCAAATGTTAAGAAAATACCGTCACAATCAAGTGTAACAGTTTTTGCCTCTTCATCAAAACTATCAATAACGCCGTGTAAACGACCAATAGTTACTACTGCATCCCCAGGTTTTAATTGGTTCATCATATCTTGTTGTTTTTGTTGTTGTTTTTTTTGTGGACGAATCATCATGAAATACATCAAGACGAATAAAGCCACAATCATTAAAATACTACTATATTGCATTAATAAGTCACCTCTATTTCTTTTTTCTTACTACACAAGGGTATCAAACTTATTGACTGAACACCACAGTTATTCAAAAAAATTTAAAAATTCTTAGGATTTTTATCATAAAATCCATATTGTTCAAAAAATGCTTCACGAAATTCTAATAAGTTGTCATCCATAATAGCTTGACGAACATCAGCCATTAAATGTGTTAAAAAATACAAATTATGATAACTAGTTAAACGAATACCAAATGTTTCATCTGCTTTAATCAGATGACGTAAATAAGCACGCGTATAATTCTTACATGTATAACAATCACAGTTTTCATCTAATGGTCTAAAGTCTCGTTCATATTTCGCATTTTTTACAACAACACGGCCCATTGAAGTCATTGTTGTCCCATTTCTAGCAATACGTGTTGGTAACACGCAATCAAACATATCAATTCCACGTAACACCCCATCAATCAAGGCGTCAGCTGAACCAACACCCATTAGATACCGTGGCTTGTCTTCTGGTAACAATGGCGTTGTGAAATCTAAAACGCGGTTCATTTCAGCTTTTGATTCCCCTACCGATAACCCACCTATTGAATAACCAGGAAAGTCCATTGAAACTAAATCACGCGCACTTCGTTCTCTCAAATTTCGATGACCGCCACCTTGAACAATTCCAAATAAAGCCTGTTCTTTCGGATTCAAATGAGCTTCAAGTCCTCTTTCAGCCCAGCGGCTTGTCCGATCAACTGATTTGCTAATATAGTCATAACTTTCAGAAAATGGTGGACATTCATCAAAACTCATCATAATATCCGCACCTAAAGCATTTTCTATGTGGATCGCTTTTTCTGGTGATAAGAATAATTTTTCTCCATTTAGATGACTTCTAAATTTGACGCCTTCCTCAGTAATATCACGCATCTTTGCTAATGAAAATACTTGAAAGCCACCCGAATCAGTCAAAATACCTTTATCCCAATTCATAAATTTATGTAACCCACCAGCTTCTTGTACGACATCTTCACCGGGGCGTAACCATAAATGATAGGTGTTTGATAAGATAATATTAGCACCAAGTTCGTCTAATTCTTCAGGTGCCATTGATTTAACAGATGCTAGTGTACCTACGGGCATAAACATTGGCGTTGGGAAAGTTCCGTGAGGTGTAATAATTTCACCAAGTCTGGCACCTGTCCGTTTGTCTTTTTTGATTAACCGATACTTAATTGCGGGCTCTACCATTATTAATTCTCCATCCTATTTAATATACATTGCATCGCCGAAGCTAAAGAATCGATATTTAGAATCAACTGCATGTTTATATGCGTTTAAAATATTTTCTCTTCCTGTAAATGCTGCAACCAACATTACTAATGTTGATTTTGGTAAATGAAAATTAGTTATAAATCCTTCAACAACCTTAAATTCATATCCTGGTTTAATGAAAATTTCCGTCCAACCACTGTCAGCTTGAATAGCGCCCTTAAATTTTGAGCCAATTGTTTCAAGTGTCCGAATTGTAGTTGTTCCTGTCGCAATAATTTTACCACCTGATTTACGAACATCATTTAATTGTTGAGCTGCATCCTCAGTTAAACGATAAAATTCACTATGCATTTTATGGTCTGCAATATTCGTTTCACTAACAGGTCTAAATGTCCCTAATCCAACATGTAGCGTTAAATAAACAAGATGAACACCTTTAGCTTCAATCTTTTCTAATAATTCATTTGTAAAATGTAAACCAGCTGTAGGTGCTGCTGCCGATCCAACTTCCTTTGAATAAACCGTTTGGTACATTTCTTGATCTTCAAGCGTTTCTTTAATATAAGGAGGTAGCGGCATTTCGCCAAGTTCATTCAGAATTTCCATAAATATACCCTCATATTCAAAACGAATCATGCGGCCACCATGTTCTAGCTCTTCAATGATCGTTGCCGTTAAGCGGCCATCACCAAAACTAATCACAGAACCAACCTTCATTTTTTTAGCAGGTTTTACTAATGTTTCCCAGTTATCACCATCAGTATTGTTCAATAGCAACACTTCGATGTGGCCACCAGTATCAGGTCTAATTCCATGAATTCTAGCAGGCATCACCCGCGAATCGTTCATTACAAGAGCGTCCCCAGCATTTAATTGGTCAATTACATTATAGAAATAATCATCCTTGATTTTACCTGTCTCATGATCCAAGATTAACATCCGAGATGCATCACGTTCTTCTAAGGGTGTTTGCGCAATTAATTCTTGAGGCAATTCATAATCGAAATCTTCAGTACTTAGTTGTTTAGTCAAAATATCGTCATCCTTCTCTATTTATTCTCGTTAAAGTCATAAGGTCGATTCAAATGTTCATAAGCTTCCATTGTTGCAACTCGCCCTCTTGGTGTGCGTTTTATAAAGCCAATTTGCATTAAATAAGGTTCAACCATTTCAGCAATGGTCTCTGTTTCTTCCCCTATATTGGCTGCTAACGTACTCAAACCAACTGGACCACCTTGATAGAAATCAATCATAGTCTCTAAAAGTTTGCGATCTGTCTCATCTAATCCACGGTTATCCACGGCAAGTAGATTTAACGCATGATCAGCCGTTGCTTGGTTAATTTCACTTTGGTCAGAAACTTCTGCAAAATCACGAACTCTTTTTAATAGGCGATTCGCAATTCGTGGTGTTCCACGTGAGCGTCGAGCTAACTCATGAGCGCCACTTTCTTCAATTTTTGTATTGAAAATATCTGCTGATCGAATGACAATTTCTTGCAAATCAGATTGATTATAATAGGCCATATGTTCAACAATCCCAAATCGATCTCGTAACGGTGCTGATAGAAGGCCCGCCCGTGTTGTTGCACCAATCAATGTGAATGGAGGTAGTGGAAAATGAACGGGATGTGCTGTTGGGCCTTGGCCAACAACAATATCTACAAAAAAATCTTCCATAGCTGAATACAACATTTCTTCAACCATCTTGGGTAAACGATGAATTTCATCAATAAATAAGACATCCCCAGGTTGTAATTCATTTAAAAGTGCCACAAGATCTCCAGATTTTTCAATTGCTGGTCCACTAGTTGTTTTAATTTGCACTTGCATTTCATTTGCAATAACCATTGCAAGTGTTGTTTTACCTAACCCAGGTGGCCCATACAACAATACATGATCAAGTGCCTCTTCACGTTGTCTAGCAGCTTGGATATACACACTTAATTCATTTTTAACCTTATCTTGACCAATGTATTGTGATAAAAATTGGGGACGAAGTGACTTTTCAATGGATTCTTCCTGATTATCTTCCGGTTCATTCGAAATAATCCGTTGTTCTGTCATTTTATCAACCTCCTTTTATTTTTTCATTAATAATTTTAAGCCTTCTCGTAGATAAGCATCCGTTGAGTCTGCTTCGAATGATTCTAGATTCTTACTAATAGCCTTAATCTCACGTTGAGAATATCCTAAAGCAGATAAAGCTTCAAGACTTTCTTTCATAAATGGTGATGCTTGTGCCGGAATGAAATCAAGCGATTGTTGTCCTGGCATTGTGGTTGCTTGACCTTCAATATCATCTAATTTACCTTTTAAATCAAGCACGATTTGTTGTGCTGTTTTTTTACCAACACCTGGAAATTTAATTAAATAACTAACATCTTCTGTATTAATCGCATTAACTAAACCACGATGATCATCATTGGCTAAAATAGCAAGCGCACTCTTAGGACCGATTCCTGAAACATTCAATAATTTTTCAAATAATTTTTTTTCATCTAAATCGTAAAAACCAAATAACGTCATATCATTTTCACGAATAGCCTGATAAACAAAAATTTTAACAACTTTTTTTGAATCTTCTTGGTACCTAAATGGGTTAGCAACAAAAATTTGATAGCCTATTCCATTAACTTCTAAAACAAGATAAAAAGGTGTTACAGCCGTTATTTGGCCCATAAAATACTCATACATATTATTTTCCCACTTTTCCTAATCTACATGAATCTGCTTTTAATAGTGTACCATAGACCACTTATTTATACAGTTATCGCTTTTCTTACAAAAAAATCAATTATCACCAAATATTTGGCAACAATTGATTCTTAGCCTAACCTTCGTGACCGGTTTGATGTGAATCTTGAATTCGTTTAAAGAAATGTTCCATGTCTTGATTAGAAAAATGAACTAAAACTGGTCGTCCATGTGGACAATTAAATGGATTTTCAACATTTTTTAGCTCACTTATCAATGCCTTAGCTTGTCGATCATCAAGGTGGTGATTTGCTTTGATTGCCCTCTTGCAACTCATCATAATCGCCGCTTTTTCTCTAAATTCAGCAATCACTATTTTCCCATCTGTGAGTAAGTAATCAATCATTTCTCGAATCGTACTTTCTTCTTGCCCTTCTTTAAACCAGGTTGGATGCTGTCTAATAATGAAACTATTTTGTCCAAATGGTTCAAGGATGAGTCCGATTTTTTCCAATATATCGGTATGTTCAGTAATAATTATAGCTTCACTTACTGTATATTCTAGAACAATCGGTACCAATAGATTTTGCAAGTCACTAGAAACGTCACCAATTTGCTTACGATAAAACTCATAATTAATACGTTCTTGTGCAGCATGTTGGTCTAATATATATAACCCGTCTTCCGATTCTGTAAATAAATAGGTTCCATGCATTTGGCCAATATATTTTAAATCAGGAAACCTTTGTTCACTCTTTTTCGTGGTAGCTATTTCTTCATCATTCTCTTTCTGTACATCGCCTGTTTCATCCGGCGTAACAATAGAAAATGGTGCCACATTAATTTCATTAGCATATTGTGTCTCAAATGTGCTAACTCGTTTCGAATCCAATTGTTCAGCAACTTGAATTGAGATTGGTTCAATATTCCTTGATAAATGATTTAAATTTTCGCCAATTGTAATCTTAGGTTCACCACTTGTTACTGCATCCGTTTGTACTGATGAGAATTTAGGCTTAGCTTGATATTTACTTGAGGCTTCATTCAAATCAAATTGTAATTGATCCGTATCTATTTTTTCACGTTTCTTAGAACTTAAATTCTCTAATGCTTCCGGAATTAAATTTTCTTCAGCAATACGTTCATAGATAATCTTTTTTATAAGTTCAGTTAATTCTGGTTCTTTACTCAATCTTACTTCCTGCTTAGTTGGATGAACATTCACATCAACTAGCATGGGATCTAATTGAATATTCAAAATTGTAATCGGATAGCGTCCAACCATTAATTTTGATCCATATCCTTTAATGATTGCTTTATTTAAATTAACATTTTTAACGTAACGTCCATTAATTAAAATAGATATAAACTGTCGGCCAGCACGCGTTAATTCTGGCAGTGATGTATAACCGCTAATCTTAAAATCTAAATCATGACCCTTAAATTCAAGCATTTGGCGTGCACTTTTGACCCCATAGATAGCTGAAATAGTTTGTTTCAGTTGGCCGTTTCCAGTTGTTTTCAAGACTTCTTTACCATCATGTGTTAAAGAAAATGAAATATTTGTATGGCTCATTGCTAATCGGTTCATCATGTCGCTAATAATTGACATTTCAGTTTGCAAAGACTTTACATATTTTAAACGTGCAGGCGTATTGTAAAATAAGTCAGAGACTGTTATTTCTGTTCCTTTACGACTAGCAGATGATTTTTCATCTACTATCTCACCACCGTTAACAGCAATAACAGCCCCAGGTTGCCCTTCAATAGCTGTATTCAAAGTCACTTTAGCAACTGATGCAATACTTGGTAAAGCTTCGCCACGAAATCCTAGCGTACTGATTTTAAATAAATCTTCTCTTGAAGTAATCTTACTTGTGGCATGACGTTTAAAAGCATTCTGCAGTTGGGATGCCTCAATGCCATCTCCATTATCAATGACTTGAATTAATTTAAGCCCAGCTTCCTCAACGACTACATCAACTTGTGTGCCATGCGCATCAATCGCATTTTCAACTAATTCTTTTACAACAGATGCAGGTCTTTCAACTACTTCACCAGCAGCTATTTGATCCGCTAAAATTGTGGGCAGTTCAATTATTTTTGTCATTCATTCACCTTCAGTTCTATCCGTTCAATTTTTCTTGCCAGTCATATAAGACGTTCATAATATCTCTTGGCGTCATGTTCATCAAGTTAAGTGCTTTAAGTTCATCCACAACTGCTAACTGGTCCTTTGACAAGTTTTCGTTAACAAATAAAGATAACTGCGTATCATCTTCATTGATGGTTGTTGGTAATTCTTTTTTACTATCTGATTGTTTATTTTTTAGCTCTAAATCATCTAAAATTAATGTTGCACGGCTTAACAATTCTGCTGGCATTCCCGCCAATTTAGCAACATGAATCCCATAAGATTTATCTGCAGGTCCTTCTTGAATTTTATGTAAGAAAATTAATTCACCATTTTCTTCAATAGCACCTACATGGACATTTTTTAAAGAACTAACGGTTTCTTCAAGTATCGTTAATTCGTGATAATGTGTCGAAAAAAGTGTTTTGGCATGTACATGTTTATCCACATACTCGATAATCGCTTGTGCGAGTGCCATACCATCATAAGTTGCCGTTCCCCTACCAAGTTCATCAAATAAGATTAAACTATTCTCAGTCGCATTTTCTAAGGCTTGATTAGCTTCTTTCATTTCAACCATAAACGTACTTTGACCTGAAATTAAATCATCTGCTGCACCAATCCGAGTAAATATTTGGTCAAATATTGGCATTTTAGCCGCCTCTGCAGGTACGAAACAACCGATTTGAGCCATCACAACCGTTAATGCTAATTGACGCATATACGTACTTTTACCTGACATATTAGGTCCTGTAATCAATAAAATATCAAGTGTTTCAGGCATTCTAACATCATTTGGTATATAGCTTTGTTTTCCCATCACTTTTTCAACTACAGGATGCCAACCAGCTGTGATATCCAATTGATGACCTTCTTTTAATAATTGTGGTTTTACAAAATGTGAGTCTTCACTAACAACCGCGAAACTTTGTAAGACGTCTAACGTGGCAATTCCTTGAGCTAATATCTGTAATCGTTCAATTGATTTTTTAACAATATCTCTAATTTCGACAAACAATTTATATTCTAAATCCATCGCTTTACTCTCAGCACCTAAAATAATACTTTCACGTTCTTTCAGTTCAGGTGTGATATAACGTTCAGCATTAGTCAACGTCTGTTTTCGTTCATAACGGTCTTTTGGAACATTAATAATATTAGATTTTGTCACTTCGATAAAATAACCAAAAACACGGTTAAATCCAATTTTAAGATTTTTAATCCCCGTTAGATTTCTTTCTTTGGCTTCCATTTCAGCTAACCATTGTTTACCATTTTTCATTGCATCTTGATAAATATCTAATTTATCATTATACCCCGGTTTAAATAGGTGACCATCAGTCACTGATAAAGGTGGTTCATCAACAATGGCACGTTCTATTAAATTAGAAATATCATCGACTGGATCTAATTTATTGATAACATCAGAAAAAGTACCATCGTCAATTTCGTCTAAAACATATTTAATTTTAGGAACTTGTTTAAGCGATAATTTAAGTTGAACTAAATCTCGCCCATTTACGCTACCAAAAGCGACACGTCCTGCCAATCTTTCTAAATCATAAACTTTAACTAACTCTTCTTGTAACGTACTTCTTTCAAAATAATGGTTAATCAATAAATCAACCTTATTTTGACGGTCTAAAATTTCAGCATAGTTAATAAGCGGTCTATCAATCCACTGTTTAAGTAAACGACCACCCATAGCTGTTTTTGTGTCATCTAATAACCACAATAAAGTACCTTGCTTCTTGCCCGTTCGAATATTTTGCATTAATTCTAAATTATATTTTGAATAATGATCCATTTTCAAGAAAAAATCAGGCTCATAATGAACTGCTTTTTGTAAATGATCTAAACTTCGTTTTTGCGTAACTGAAAGATACGTTAACAAGTCAGTTACAACCGAGATTTCTAGTGAATCTGTTAAATCTTGAATCGCATAACTTGATTCAGCATGATTTTCAACAATTTCTTGTTTAGAAAGCATAATATTTAATTTTTCTAATGTTTCGATTGTTTCATCAGACAAACTATCATTAATCACAATTTCTTTAGTTCTCAAACTCATTATTTCATTAATTAAATTATCTAAATTATCTAAGCGACTCGTTTTTAATTCACCTGTTGATAAATCAACATAAGCAAATCCAAAACTATTGTTGTCTTCTATAATAGCTGTTAAATAATTATTTTCTTTAGACTCCTTCGCACCGTTATCCATCGTTGTTCCTGGTGTTACTAGCTGAATAACTTCACGTTTAACCATACCTTGAGCTAATTTAGGATCTTCAACTTGTTCACATATTGCGACTTTGTATCCTTTTTCAACTAAAATATCGATATAATTTTGAGCAGCATGATGCGGTACGCCACACATTGGAATAGGATCATCAGCTTTTTTATTACGTGTTGTTAACGTTAATTCGAGTAATTGCGACCCTTTAACAGCATCATCATAAAATAGTTCATAAAAATCACCAAGACGATAAAACAAAAAAGCATCAGGATACTGTGCTTTAATGTCAAAATATTGTATCATCATTGGCGTTAGTTTTGTTTTTTGCGGCATAGTCGAGATGCCCTCCTATCTCTAAATTAATCCATAAAAGGATGGTCATCATTAATTAATACAGGGAATATCTTTTTAGCATGTCCCGTTTTGTCATCAATATCTATCACACAAGCAGATAACGTTTTACGACCTGTTTCATCCACTTCAAATCGTGTTGGCATTTGCGATAAAAAGCGACCAATTACATTTTCACGTTTCATTCCTAAGATACCATCGTATGGTCCTGTCATACCAACATCTGACATAAAGGCAGTTCCTTTAGGTAAAATACGCGCATCATTAGTAGGCACATGTGTATGCGTACCTACTACCGCAGATACTTGACCATCTAAGAACCATGCTATAGCTTCTTTTTCACTCGTTGTTTCAGCATGAAAATCAATAAAAATGAAATCAGTCTCTTTTTTGACTTCTTCTAAAATATCTTGAACAACTGCAAACGGATCATCTGAAGGAGACATAAAAACACGTCCTTGCAAATCAATCACAGCTAATTTTTGCTGATTAATATTAATAATTGTATGTCCAATCCCAGGTACTTGGTTTGCTGAGAAGTTAGCTGGTCTAATTAATTTTTTTGCACCACCAATAAAATCTTGAATATCTCTATTATCCCAAGTATGGTTACCCATGGTTACAACATCAGCACCTGTTTGAAGGAATGCTTTATAGACAGATTCATTAATACCTCTACCCTTCGTTGCATTTTCACCATTTACAATGGTAGCCTGTGGATGAAATTTTCTTTTTAATTTTGGTAAATACTCTTTAATCATTTGTTGACCTGAATCGCCAACGACATCTCCGACAAATAATAAACGCATGGTTGTCCTCTTTTCTTATATATAAAACTAGTTTAACATTTTTTCTTTTTAATAGACAAAAAATGATGATTTAAGAAATTAATCTTAAATCATCATTTTTTTATTTAGCATACTCAATTGCTCTTGTTTCTCGAACGACAGTCACTTTAATATGTCCTGGGTATTCGAGTTCATCTTCAATTCTGTTTTTAATATCTCGAGCTAAGACAGTTGCTTGAATATCATTAACTTCATTTGGCGTGACAATAACACGTACTTCACGACCAGCTTGAATTGCATAACTTTTCTGTACACCTTTAAATTCATGTGTAATATCTTCAAGTTTTTCAAGTCTATGAATATAATTTTCTAACGATTCACTTCGTGCGCCTGGTCTTGCAGCTGAAACAGCATCTGCCGCTGCAACAAGAATAGCAATAGTATATTTAGCTTCAACATCACCATGATGTGAAGCTATAGTGTTGATGACAACATCATTTTCTTTATACTTCTTAGCTAATTCAAGGCCAATTTCCACATGTGAACCATCAACTTCATGATCAACTGCTTTACCAATATCATGTAACAATCCTGCGCGTTTTGCTAATGTAACATCTTCACCCAATTCAGCGGCTAACACACCTGCTATTTTGGCAACTTCAATAGAATGGCTTAACACATTCTGACCATAACTTGTACGATAATTTAATCGACCAATTGTTTTAATTAAATCAGGATGAATTGTATGAAGTCCGAGATCAAAGGTTGTTTGTTCACCTAATTCACGAATTTTTTCATCCATTTCTTTACGTGATTTTTCAACCATTTCTTCGATTCGTGCCGGATGAATCCGACCATCTTGAATTAATTTTTCAAGAGTCATTTTGGCAATTTCACGACGAATTGGATCAAACCCACTTAAAACGACTGCTTCTGGCGTATCATCGATAATTAAATCAATCCCTGTTAAGGTCTCTAATGTTCGAATGTTACGTCCTTCGCGGCCAATAATACGGCCTTTCATTTCATCATTTGGCAAGGTAACTAATGAAACAGTTGTTTCAGATACCATGTCAGCTGCACTTCTTTGAATAGCTTGAGCAACTAAATCTTTAGCATTACGATCAGCTTCTGATTTAGCTTGCTTATCACTTTCCTTAATCATAACAGCTCGTTCATGACTTAATGATTCTTTCGTATCGTCCATAATAATAGTCTGTGCTTGTGTTTGTGTTAGAGAAGCAACTCTTTCAAGTTCTTCTTGTTGTTCCTGAATCAGTGAAGTAGCTTCTTGTTGTTTTGTGTCAACAAGTTTTTGGTCAGACGTTACTTTTTTCTCTTTGTTCTCAAGCGTTTGTTCTCGTTTATCTAGTGCGCCATCTTTACGATCTAAAGTTTCTTCACGTTGAATTACTCGATTTTCTTGCTTTTGAATTTCTGAACGTCGTTCCTTTAACTCATTGTCTATTTTATCACGATAACTTTGACTTTCTTCTTTAGCCTCTAAAACAGCCTCTTTTTTCTGAGTCTCAGCATCTTTCTTTGCACTTTTTAAAATACCTTCAGCCGTATGCGTTGCGACATCAAGTGTTTTTTCGAAATTTGACTTTCTATATGCAATTCCAATAAAAATTCCAACAACTAAAGCAATAATAGCGATGATAGCGAGGATTAATACGGTTGTTATAGATCCCATAAAAGTCCACCTCCGCATCATCAAATAATGATTAATTTAACTAATCATAAATTTTTAGATGTTTTTTATTTTGTTCATATACACTTTAGTATTTTACGGTTAATTGCCCCCCGCTGTCAACAACAATCCATTGCCAAATTTAATTATTTACTCATTAATTTCATCAAATATCCATTTAAGTCCACTTAGAACACTTCTTTGTCTAATTGTTTCTCTATTTCCAGCAAAATGAAATTGTTTTGCAATAACGGGACTATTTTTAATTGCTAATCCAATCCAAACCGTTCCAGCTTTCTGATTTTCAAGCTCATCTGGACCTGCAACACCAGTAAATGAAATAGCAATATTTGTTTTCATTTTATTTTGTGTTTGTTGGGCCATTTGTTTAGCGGTTTCTTCACTAACAACACCATATTTTTTAATATCTTCAGTCGAAATACCTAAAATATCAGATTTGGCTGTATTAGCATATGTTATAAATCCACCATCATAAATTTTTGAGACACCTGGTATTTCTGCTAATGTACTTTGAAATAATCCAGCTGTTAAACTTTCGGCTGCAGAAATAGATAAGTTTTTTTCAATTAATTTAGTTACAACAATATTTTGTAACGAATTGTCATCCCCATAGCCATAGAAATAATCACCAACTTTGGAAAGTACATAAATCTCCATTTCGTTAATTAATTCTACAGCTGATTTTTTGTCTGTAGGACTTGCCGTAATTCGCAAAGTGACCTCATTTGTCTTGGCGTATGGTGCAATAGTAGGATTAGTTTGTGAATCAATTATCTCTTTTAATTCAGTCACCAATTTAGATTCACCAATGCCATAAAAACGTAAAACTTTTGATTCAAGATGACTATTTAAGTTATATTCTTCTTTTAATAGCTGTTCAACTTCCTTATTAAACATTGTTTTCAATTCCTTAGGTGGTCCAGGTAATAATAAGAAATCACACGAATCACCTTTGTAAAAATCACCAACAGCCATTCCAGCATGATTTTTAATTGGTTTTGATCCTTCTATATACAAAGCTTGTAATTTGTTGTTTTCAGTCATTTGACGACCCGTTTGTGTAAAATGATCTTCTATTTTTAACATGGCGTCCTTATTTTCAACTAACTTCTCATTTAAAAATTTGGCGACCATCTGCTTCGTTAAATCGTCTTCTGTTGGTCCTAAGCCACCAGAAAGGATAACCAAATCATTTCGTTTTGAAGCCAGTTCAATTGCCTCTAACATTCGTTCTTCATTATCCCCTACAACTGTCTGATAAAATACATTTACACCTAAATCAGCTAATTTTTCAGCTAAGAAAGCACTGTTCGTATTTACAATTTGTCCTAATAATATTTCTGTACCAACCGCAATTATTTCTGCATGCATGATGTTGCCTCCTAATTTAATTAAAAAAGACTAAAACGGTTAAATGTTTTAGTCTAAATATTTTTATTTTTCAAATGAATCTGAGAAAATAGCTCTATTTTGAACAAAGTAATCAATACCTGAATAAACAGTAAAGAATAAACAAATATAAAGAAAAATGGCAGCCATAGGTACATTAATTGCTGCAAATAACACATTATTTAAAAACAATAAAATAATAGCTATCATTTGGGTTGTTGTCTTAATTTTGCCTGGCATAGCTGCAGCCATAACTTCCCCATCATTTTCAACAATAATCAATCGTAATCCTGTTACCGCAAGTTCGCGACAAACAATAATTGCAGCTACCCATGCAGGTACTTGGTTAAATGAAACAAGGATAACAAATGCAGTCATTACAAGCATTTTATCTGCCAATGGGTCTGCAAATTTGCCAAAATTAGAAACTAAATGTTGGCGACGTGCAATTTGACCATCTAAAAAATCTGTTAATGAGGCAGCTGCAAAAATAATTGCACCAATTAGATGTGTCACCTGAATCTGTGTACCAACCCAAGTAACCATTCCCCAATCAATTGGTAATAACAATACAAGCATGAAGATTGGAATTAAAATAATCCGCACAACCGTTAATTTATTTGGTAAATTCATAATGATCCCCTTTTTCAAAAATTGCCAACAACATAGTATCCGTTGTTGACAATTCTGGCTTATTTAATATTTACAGTAACTGTTCTAACTTGTAGAGTTGCATTTGTTTTCATAAAATTAAATTTTTTACCGTTAATCGTGATACTCATAGCTGGTGCATTACCAAAGCTAAAGACAAATGACTTTGTACCGGCTGGGATTGTAACAGTATCCGTTGCATCTGAGACAAGTGTTGCTTGCCATAGTTGTGTGCCATCAGCCGTAATTGAGCTCCAAGCAGCACTACCAGAAGCTACTAATTTAACTTTAGAAGTTGTTGGTGCATTTTCCATTGTGTAAACAGTGTTTGTTCCCGCATCTGAAACATATGTTAATTTTTGCGTTTTCTTATCAGATGAAGAACTAGCCTTTACTGATTCAGAACTAGAAGTTTTAGTTTTTGAGTCAGTTGAAACAGATACTTTAGAACTTGAACTTTCAATTTGAGTATCTGTATCTTTACTATTCAATGTCACACCATAAATTGTACCCAAAATCCCTAAGACAATCACAACAATAATAATTGTTGGCAAGTACGACATAAACTTATCAAAATTACCGTCTTTTGGTAGTTTAGCAGACTTTTCAGAACGTGATACTTGTTCCTTTGCAACGACTGTTTCTTGTGTATCTGGAAGTGTTTCATTGAATTCTTTTAATAATTTATCCCCATCCAAATCAACCGTCTCTGCATATTGTTTAACAAATGCTCGAACGTAAAAATCTCCTGGTAAATCAGAAAATTTTTCATCTTCAATTGCAATCAAATAACGTTTTTGAATTTTCGTCATTTGTTGTAAATCATCTAACGTATATCCTTTATTTATTCTCGCTTCTTGTAATGTTTTTCCAATTTCACTCATGTCTAATTCTCCACTTAGTTTAATAGTTAATCTTCTAACAATCAGTATAACATAATCGTCATGTCCAATTTGTTAAAATTTTATTATTTTATTTCAACCATCCGCCTGAAACATAAATCGTTTGACCGGTGAGGTACCCTGCCTCTTTGGCTAATAATTGTTTTACCCAAAATCCAATTTCTTCGGGATGTGCGAAACGTCCCATTGGAATTTCACTTGAGATATCTTTCTTTGCATCTTTCGAAAATTGTTGATTCATTTTTGTATCAACTGCGCCTGGTGCCACCACGTTAACCGTAATACCTAACGAGGCAACTTCTTTACTATAAGCATTGGCAAAGGACGATAACGCACCTTTTACAGTACTGTACAGTACTTCCATTGGGCTACCAACGCCTCCATAAATTGACCCAATAAATATAATTCGGCCAAAATGATTTTGGGCTAACTTTGGTTCCAATTTCTGAATTAATGCCAATGGTGTTTGAACTTGCATCTTCATCATTTTATCTAAATCAGACATTGGGGCTTCATTGAATAAATGGTAAGAAGTTGTTCCTTCAGCAAATATTACAGCATCTACGGCAAATAGTTGGGATATCACTGGATCAACATTAGTCGCTGTCATATCAAATTGTAACGGCAAAAAATCTTGTTTTGGATATTTTCCCCTCAACTCTTGTGTTAATCCCATAATTGCTTCATCATTTTGATAATAATGCATTGTTAGCGACCAACCAATATCTGCCAATTGTCTTGCAATCATTTGACCAATATCACCAGACGCTCCAAAGATAACTGCCCAACTCATTTAATCATCCTCTTTAGCCATAATTTGGTAGACACTAATTGCTTCAGAACGAATAAAATCTTTAGCTCCTTGGCGAACTTGATCTAATGTCATATTTTCAATAATTGGTGCCCTATCAAAAACAGTGGCATCATCAAACAAATCACCATCATACTGATTTGCAATGCTCTCAAGTGAGTTCATCGATTGAATGGATTGACCTAACATTTCACGTTTAGCCAATTCAAACTGGGCCTCAGCCCCTGAAAGGTACTCTGACGCATTCTCTAAAATATGAATAATGGCATCCGATAACTTTTGAGGGTCATCAGTATCACCACTAATACTTGCAAAATGGAAGCCACGTTCAATTTCAAATTCATAGCCAAAGGAATCATCTAACGTCCCTTCATCATATAATTTCATATATTGAGGGGCCGTGTCACCAAACAAAAGATAAAGAAGCATATGGATTGTCTCTTTGTATTTCAAGCCGTTACGGCCTTCTGGAACATTATCTAATCCTTTTATACCAACAATTGTTTTAGCACGTTGAATGGCCATCTCAGTTGCACGATATGGCATGATGTCTGAACCGTCTACTTGAGTTTCTGGAATTAATCGTTTAATTGTTTCTGCTGCTTCTGGAAACTTTTTATGATTTTGATTATTTTTAATTAAATCTAAAGTTTCTTCTGGATCAACATTTCCTACAATAAATAAATTCATATTACTTGGATGATAAAATGTTTCATAGCACTTATATAAATCATCTGCCGTAATTTTATCGATTGATTCAATTGTTCCAGCGATATCACTGCTAACCGGGTGATTTGGGTAAAGGTTACCTAAAATACCAAAGTATAAACGCCAATTAGGATCGTCGTCATACATTTGAATTTCCTGTCCAATAATTCCCTTTTCTTTTTCAACTGTTTCAGGTGTAAAATACGGATCTTGCACAAAATCTAGTAATGTTTCAATGTTTTCAGGAACATGATTAGAGCTTGAAAATAAGTAGCTCGTTCGTGTAAAGCTTGTGAAAGCATTTGCACTAGCACCATATTCTCCAAATAAATCAAACGCATCATGATCTGCTTTTTCAAACATTTTATGTTCTAAAAAATGGGCGATACCATCCGGTACATGAACAACATCTTCTTCACCAATTGGTACAAATACACTATCAACTGAGCCATAATTTGTTGTGAATATACCATAAGTTTTATGAAAACCTTTACGAGGTAATATATTTACTTTCAAGCCATTTTCCAAAGTTTCTGTATATAATATTTCGTCAAACTGCGGGTATTCTAATGTTTTCATTAATTAATTTCCCCATTCAAAAAGAAGATTGCTTGTAATTTAACATTACGAGCGATAGCTTGAACGGCAGCTTTATCCACGCTATTAATGCCGTCTATCCACTCTGTTGCACTAACTTCTGTGCTTGTTAATTGATCAATCATCGATTGATTAATTAACGCCATTTGTGAGTCAAGACTACTTTGATATTGGTTAATCATTGTCATTTTTGTTTTATTTAATAGTTCATCACTAATGTCACCTGCGATAATATCATCTAATTGTTGTTGAACAATTTCGATAACTTTATCTTTATTTTGTGGTTCAATGCCTGTTTGTACAGTTAAAATACCTCTAAATGTATCTAACGAGCTACTTGCATAATAAGCCAAACTAGCTTTCTCACGAACATTTACAAATAACTTAGCTAGTGGTGAACCGCCAAAAACGCCATTGAAAATAAGACCCGCATAGTACCCATTTTCTCTGTAATAAACTGGTAACTGATATGCCAGATTTAATTTACCCTGAGTCACTGCTTGCGTTTCTGTTTTAGTCACAACTTCTTTAATAGCTTGATCATAGAATATAGGTATCATTTTAAAATCTCGAGGTTTAAAAGGCAACGTTTTAACAATAGTTTCAGTTTCTGATTCATCTAATTCACCAAGGACGAAAATGTCTACTCGATTAGTTGTAAGCATTTGTTTGTAGTAATCAAATAAGCTAGTTGCAGTTATCTTTTCAATATCTTCTACAGTCCCATAGCTAGGAATAGCTTGATCGTTTTGAAAGTAAAGTTTCTGTAATTCTAATCCTGCGTACGATTGTTTATCATCACTAATACTTCTGATAGACATCATCAAATTTTCCTTTTGGCGTTTAAATGTTTCTTCGTCAAAATGGCCATCAGTCACATTCGGATTGAAAATAATTTCTTTGATAAAAGCAAATATTTTTTTTAAACTTTCTGTTTTATGTTCTAAGAATTTATCGTTTACACCGTTTAAAATTAAACTTATTAAGTGAAAGTTTCCTTTTTTACTAACAGTGATACCAAAACTTGCACCATAAAGTTCTGATAATTTTTCGGCTAATTTTTGTTGAGATGGATATTCTGCACTACTAATTTCTAATAAGTTAGCTAATAGCATACGTTCTGCAGATTCTTTTCCGGTTAAAGGTGCTATAAAATTAATAACGATTCTATTCGTTTTAAATTGACTATTTTCAATAACAGTTAAGTTGACACCTGTTTCTAATTGTTTACGCACGAAAATGTGCCTCCTTTTAAATCGGATGTTCTTTTACCATGATAATTGAAAGACTAGTGAAACACAAATTTAATTGTTTCGTAATCTGTTTAGGCTAAACAAAAAAACTGAAAGCCCTAATTAGGACCATCAGTTTCTTCATTTATCAACACTTTGCGCGGCTTACTTCCCTCTGGCGGTCCAACGATTCCTTTTGCTTCCATTTCATCAACAATTCTAGCAGCTCGATTGTAGCCAATCCTAAAACGTCTCTGTAACATGGATACACTGCAAGATTGTTCATGAGTCACTAATTTAACAGCGTCCCCAAATAATTCGTCTTCTGAATCAGACGCTGATCCTGAGTTAGCTGTTTCTTCATCAGTCACAATCATCGTTTCATCGTATTGTGGTTCTTGCTGATTTTTAATAAACGAAATAACACTTTCAACATCTTTATCTGAAATGTAAGCATCTTGTACACGAATGGGTTTATTTAGCCCCATTGGTAGGAATAACATATCCCCACGACCTAAAAGCTTTTCAGCACCATTACTATCAATAATTGTTCTCGAGTCAATCCCACTGGAAACAGCGAAAGCCATACGTGATGGTACGTTAGCTTTAATCAATCCTGTGATAACATCAACAGATGGACGTTGCGTTGCCAAAATCATATGGATTCCAGCTGCTCGAGCCATTTGTGCTAAACGAATAATCGCATCTTCAACCTCATTCGAGGCTACCATCATTAAATCTGCCAATTCATCAACAATGACAACAATATAAGGTAACGTTGCTCTTTTTTGTCCGTCATCTGCGTTTTCTTGCATAATCATTTGATTATATCCAGAAATATTACGTTGACTAGCATCTGCAAACAATTCGTAGCGTCGCTCCATTTCAGAAACAACCTTATGTAAAGCTCGTGATGCTTTTTTAGGATTTGTAACAACCGGCGTTAATAGATGTGGAATACCATTATAGACACCTAACTCTACTTTTTTAGGATCAATCAACATAAACTTAACCTGATTTGGTTTCGTATTCATCAATAAACTTGTGATAATGCCATTAATTGCAACTGACTTACCACTACCAGTTGAGCCAGCAATCAATAAATGCGGCATCGTTGTTAAATCTGCTGTTACCAATTGGCCTGAAACATCGCGACCTAAAGGAACTTCGAGAACTTTATCTGGTGTTGGATTCTTTTGTTGAGATTCAATCACATCCCTGAATGAAACCATTGATACTTTAGAATTTGGTACTTCAATCCCAATAAGTGATTTTCCAGGAATTGGTGCTTCAATTCGAATATCTTTGGCAGCAAGTGCTAAGGCTAAGTCATCCGCAAGGTTAACAATTTTACTAACTTTAACACCAATTGCCGGATGTAATTCATATTCAGTAACAGATGGTCCTAAACTCACACTTTTAATTTCAACATCAACACCAAAGCTTTCAAATGTTTGCTTCAATATTTTTGTGTTTTTTTCAATTGTTTTATATTCGCCACTTTGGTCTTCTTTTGGAATTTTTGTAAGTAATGTAACTGGTGGTAATTGGTAATCTTCATTATCATCAGCCACTGTACTTGATATTATCTTAGGATCATCTTCTGAATCTAATTCTGAATCTGGTTCTTGTTGCGTAATGATAGGTGGTTCATCAACGGTCACTTCTCGTTCAGTTTTTATTTCCTTTTCTTCAGTTCTATGGTCAATTACAGGTTTTAATTCTTCTTCATCTTGTTCTGCTTTATTTTCTTTTCTTTCTTCTTTAAAACTATCTATTGCTACTTTCATTCGGCGAAAACCTTCTCTTGTCCAAGCAATAATTACGTTTAGATAGCGTTGAACAGTATACATAACTTCTGAAAAAGAGAGATCAAAAAAAATAAATAATCCGGCTAAGATGAAAAGTACACTAACAATATAGGTGCCTGCTTGTGAAATTAAGAAGTACGATAATTGGTATAAGCTTGCCCCTATCATTCCACCGCCAACTGTTGAACTAACTGCAGATTGTCGAAAATCGGAAACAAGTGTCTGCCATGTATATTGAATAAATTGGCTATGCACCGATGAGTGCCCAACAAACCAGGCTTCAAGAAAGACTAAAACACCAACATATAAAATAACGGATCCCCAATTAATTCTTTTCTTAACTTTGGGCTCTTTTCCCATAATCATTAAGTAACTTCCATATACACCGAGAATTAATAATGCGAATTGATATGTATTACCAACAAACAAACGGAAAACGTTAGCAAATAAAGCACCCAAATATCCCAGTGCTAGCACACCAAATATTCCAAACAATAAAAATATAACACCAATTATATTTTTAGAAAATTTGTATTGAACTGTTTTTTTTGTTGTTCTTTTTTTTCTTTTCTTTTTTTGAGCCAAAACAGTTCCTCCTTCTGTTAAAATAGATACTCAATTATACCATATCTTAATTACCTTCCGTGTCATTGTCTAGTCATTTCCACAAAAAGAGAGTTAATAACAATTATGTTATTAACTCTCTTTTTTGGCTGTAATTTCTTTGCCATCTTTAACTAACAGTAACCCTTGATATAACTGTAAATCATCACCACAATCTGAACAATAATCCATTTGTTCCTCATTCCAAAATGCTGTCAAAAATTGACGTTTACTTTTTTGATGGCTAAATTCAGTGGTAAATGCGCTAGATTGTTCCTCAAAAAAAGCCATCGCTTCATCCATTGAATCAAAATCAACTGTTTTTTGAATATGACTTTTCCAATCATCAAAAAACCACCATGGTTCATCAAATCCAAACATTGTTATTACTTGAAACAAGTTAGCTCACACCCTTCCATTTTATAAAATGACTGTTCATCATAAATACCGGTTTATTTCTTAACCCGAAGCAAGTATAACCCATTTATGAATTTCTAGTCTATAAAATGCTCAAGCTACTTATTTTAGCTTATCATTTTCATACGTGTGTGTTTTATCTAGATTTAAAAAGTCTTGTTGTCTAAGTGTTTCATAAATTACAATAGCAGCTGAATTAGATAAGTTTAAGGCACGAATGTGCGTATCATCTTGTGGAATTCGGATTGCTTTCTCTTCATTTTGGCGCATAAAGTTTTCAGGAAGACCTGTTGTCTCTTTACCAAACAAGAAGTAATAGTCCTTATTCACATCAGAATAATCTACTTGTGAATAAGTTTGCGGTGCAAATTTTGAAACCAAAAAAAGTTGTTTCTGATCTGGAATAGATGCTAAAAAATCTTGTAAATTTTTATGATACGTAATTTTTACTTTATCCCAATAGTCTAGTCCAGCACGTTTTAAATATTTATCGTCTGTTGAAAATCCTAAGGGCTCAATTAAATGTAGTTCAGTATCCGTTCCAGCACAAGTTCTAGCAATATTACCTGTATTAGCAGGCATAAGTGGTTCAAATAATGCAATATGATTCGTCAAAAATTAACATCCTTTCAAAAAATCGTTATTATTTTAGGCAACAAAAAAACGCATCATTTCGGTGTGGGCACGGCGAAAAGATACGTTAATGAAGATCAATTTCCAGAAGCTGACAACATCGTCGACAGTCTCTAAACAACCGAATTCGTATACTCATAATACCACAGCAATTTATTCGTTACAACACTGATTCTAACTTATTTTTACGATATTTTAATAGTGTAACGTCAACCGTAATTTTGGTTAAAGGTTGTTTTTTAGCTTTAGCCTGATTATCTGTTGTAGCTCCCCAATGTAAAGGAGTCATTTCGAGTAAGGCAGGAAACAAGCCTTCTGGAATATCGAATTGATAACTAATTGTAATTTGTTCAGAGTCAGGATAATTTTCTTTAAACAGATTTAAAACCTTTTCATTACTATAACTCCTATTATGACTCTCTTCGTTATATAGAAGTTCGCGTAATTCAACTAAGTAATTTGAATTTGGAATGATTTTTAATAACTGCCCGCCATCCTTTAATACTCGATCAAATTCTGTATAAGCAGAAGGCGAAAAAATATCAATAATTGTTGAAAATGACTTATTATTAAATGGTAGTTTAGCCAAATCAGCAATACAATAAAAAGCATCTGTCTCTTGTTGTGTCGCATAATTGATTGCATCTTTTGAAATATCAAATCCAACGTAAGTGTCTTTAGCATTTTGGCGTGTTACTTCTATATCATGAAGTGGTGTTCCCTCTCCACAACCTACATCCATAATTGTTTCTTCTTCATCAGAAAGCTGCTCAAGAATTTTATCCGTAATCGGTTTAAACAAGCCTGCTTGTAATAACTGTCTCCTTGCTAACCACATATCCAATTCATAATCACTTTTAACCCCATGATTCAAGAAAAAAAGAGTTCCTTTTTTTGATAAATCTATTTGATGATTTTCAGGGCAAAACATCGTCTGGCCTTCAACTTTACTGTAGGGGTTTAAGCAGACAGGACATCTAAATAAATCGATTTTATTTTTTAAAAATACGGCACTTTTCTCAATTTTTTTCAATTTACACTTATTCCTTTTTATCGTTTATTTTACATTCAATAGCTATTTATTTTTCAATGTTAATGTAATGACCTTTAACCAATTCAACAAGTTCTTCACGTTTTACGCCAACAGAACGACCAACTTTACCAGCTGAAACCCAAATTTTATCGAACTCTTGAATTCGTTCATCAAAATAAATGGGAAATCCTTTTCGAACATTAATTCCAATTGGTGTATTTGCGCCATGAACGTAACCAGTAATATTGATTAAATTTTTATTATCTGCTAAATGCAATTGTTTTTCATTTAATTCACGTGCTACTAATTTTAAATCAATTTCAAAAGTAATAGGAAGGCAAACAACTACGTAATCTCTATCACCGTTACTTCCCTGTAAAACAATTGTTTTTAAAATACTTCTTTCATCCGTTCCTAGTTCTTTAGCTTCTTTGCTTGAATCCATTTGTCGACCACCTAAAAAATCAAAAGTATAGCTCTCAAATTCAATATGATTTTGATCTAAAATGCGTTCGTCATTTGTTTTTTTTACTTTTTCTTTTTTTGCGATAATAATCACTCCCAAAATAATTATAGCACGACGTCTATCTCTTCACGTATTCTTATTTAATTTTCGATTTATTTCAAAAATATGTTGACTAAATTCGCTAAATAGCGTAAATTATCAGTTGGTTACTGATAATAATTTAATAAATACTAAAAATAGTTCGTGTTTAAAAGAAATGGGGAAATATTATGCCAGTTTTTGATTATGAAGATATTCAGCTCGTCCCTAACAAATGTATTGTAAATAGCCGTTCCGAAGTCGATACATCTATTCAATTTGGCCCTCGCCGTTTTAAACTACCCGTTGTACCTGCGAATATGCAGACAATTATCGATGAACCGTTAGCAGAATGGCTTGCATCAAATGACTATTTCTATGTCATGCACCGTTTCGATGAAGAGAGTCGCTTACCTTTCGTCAAAAAAATGCATGCAAAAGGTTTGTTTGCTTCTATTAGTGTTGGCGTTAAACCACATGAATGGGCATTAATTGAAGAGCTTGCCGATGCTGATTTAATTCCAGAATATATAACAATTGATGTGGCGCATGGCCACGCACAAAGTGTCATTGATTTAATTCATCATATTAAAAAATGGTTACCAGAGTCATTTCTAATTGCTGGAAATGTTGGCACACCTGAAGGCGTTAGAGAACTAGAAAATGCTGGTGCAGATGCAACTAAGGTTGGTATTGGACCCGGAAAAGTTTGCATCACTAAAATTAAAACTGGATTCGGTACCGGCGGGTGGCAATTAGCCGCTCTTAGATTATGTTCTAAAGCAGCAAGTAAACCAATTATCACTGATGGTGGTATAAGAACTCATGGTGATATTGCTAAGTCAGTCAGATTTGGGGCCTCAATGTGTATGATTGGTTCACTCTTTGCTGGTCACAAACAAAGTCCTGGTGATTTAATTGAAAAAGATGGTAATCTATTTAAAAGTTATTTTGGCTCTGCCTCTGAATATCAAAAAGGTAGCCACACTAATGTTGAAGGTAAAAAAATGCTCGTTCCTTTTAAAGGTGACATTCATGAAACTTTACTTGAAATGCAACAAGATTTACAATCTTCAATTTCTTATGCTGGTGGTAATTCTCTCTCTGCACTTGAAAAAGTCGATTATGTAATTGTTAAAAATTCAATTTTTAACGGTGATACGCTTTAATCAAAAAAGTTAGACAAAATAAAATTTGTCTAACTTTTTTGATTATCTTTATTCGTTTTCTCTGATTCGTCATACAAACCAGAATCCTTTTTATACCATACAAAAATCCGCGTTACAATAACTTTTAGAATTGCATATCCTGGGATTCCAAAAATAACACCTATTAATCCAAAAACCCGTCCCGAACCTAATAAAACAATTAAAATTGTAACGGGATGGATTGCTAAACTACTTCCAAGAATCAATGGAGAAATCAATCTTGCTTCAATTGTTTGTTCAACAATAAAAACAACAATAACCTTTATCAACATAATTGGTGACACGAAAGCAGCAATTACTAGTGCAGGAATCATCGCTAGAAAAGAGCCTAAATAAGGAATTAAATTCAAAAAACCTGCCAAAATCCCTAACGTTAAAGCAAACTTAAGACCAACTACTGAAAAACCAATAACAAATAATATGGCCACAAAGAATGCTACCGTTAACTGACCTCGGATATATTGACTGACTTGTAAATTAATTTCATCTAATAATTCAATGATTGATTTGCGATATCTTACTGGGAAAAAATTTGATAAATACTCAGGTAAATCGTGCCCATCTTTTAATAAATAAAATAAGATAAAGGGTGCTGTTACTAATCCAATGATAAATGTCGTTACAGTACCAACAACGCTACCTAAAGAATCAACTGTTGATCCAATAACTGAGCTCGCTTTTTTGGATACTGTTCCTACGATATCTGTATTTATTTTTTCAATTGAAGTTTTAATAGTATCAAATAAAGATGACGACATAAAATCATTCGTTTGATGTGTGATATTTGACCAATACGTCGGCCAATTTTTAATAATACTAATTGTTTGTGTTTGTACAGCAGGAATCAAAACGACAATCCCCCATACTAAAAACCCAGAAATTACTATAAATACAACTGTAATAACCAAACTTCGATTCAATTTAAAGCGCGTTTCACAAAAATCTATCAATGGGGATATTAAATAATACAGCACGCCAGCTAAAACAATTGGGAAGCCAATAATGCTTAATAACTCTCCAATTGGTGCGAAAAACCAGCCCACTTGTGCTAACATAAAAATAATTAGCAAACTTAACAAAACAATTGATAAAATGCTAACTGTTTTATTATTAACAACCCATTTCCAAAACCATGATCGTTGTGAAGTCGATTTTTCATTTGGGAGCATTTTAATCTACTCCTTTACTTATACGTGATTGTATTACCGACTTTAAAAGTTGGCAATACATGCGGTGTTAAATAAATACCATTTGGTTGTGGATGTTCTGGAACTTCCATAAAGAACAAGGTAGCATGCCCAACCGACTCAAAATTACTTGAAACTAACTCTCCAGCGAAATCAATTTTATAAGTTTGTTCATTAATAATCATTTCATCACCTGTTTTTGGCGAAATAATTTTTTTATCATCTTCAAATGATTGAATGACAGAAACTTGTCTTAAATCATCCGTTGCACTCTGATTGAAAAGGATAACAATAGGTTCCTTTTTTGAGATGGCATCTTTTCCAATTTCTTCAATTCTTGCTGTAATCATACTTTATCGTCTCCCTTATCCTTTATAGTTACCTATAATTATAGCATAGTCCCCAGTATAAATAATAACGTTTACAAAAATATATGATATAATATTGACAATATCATGAGGAGGTATTTGTAACTATGAAAGAGACTATTTTGTTTGGTACATATACAAAAAAGACAAGTACTGGTATCCAACGAGCTCAACTTGATACAATTGAAAAAAAAGTTTCTAACGCTACACCCTATATAAAGGTTGAAAATCCAACTTATCTCACGAAATCGGACAAAGGTGTCTTATATACCGTTTCAAAGAGGTCAGATTTAGGTGGTATATCAGCCTTTACCCTTGCATCAGAAAATCCCCAATTTTTAAATGACGTTTCAGCTGAAGGCGCTCCGCCTGCTTACGTTGCTGTTGATAATAACCGTCAATTAGTCTACAGCTCAAACTACCATAAGGGTCTTATTTCCATTTCAAAAATTCAAACTGATGGCTCATTAGCTCTTATTAATGAAGTTACAAATGAAGGTCATGGTCCAAAACCAGAACAAACAAGCTCTCATATTCATTTCACTGATTTAACACCAGACAATAGGTTAGTTGTTTGTGACCTTGGAACTGATCAAGTGTTAACTTTTGATGTGTCAGATAATGGTGCTATTAAACAAATTGCTGAGTATCGTTCAGAGCCTGGGTTCGGTTCTCGTCATATTGTTTTCCATAAAAATGGAAAATTAGCATACTTAGCTGGAGAGCTCTCAAGTGAAGTTTCGTTACTTAGCTACAATCAAACGGATGGTTCATTTAAAGAGATTCAAACACTTTCATCAATTCCATCTGATTGGAATGCTCATAACGGAATTGCTGCTATTCGCATTTCTAAAGATAGCCGCTTTTTGTATGTCTCTAATCGCGGAAACAACTCAATTGCTTGTTATTCACTTGCTGTTGATGGCACAATGACACTTATTCAACTTATTTCAACTGAAGGTGACTTTCCTCGTGATTTCAGTTTAAATAAAACAGAACAATTTTTGGTTGTTGCTAACCAAAACACTGATAATGCTACCTTATTCGAACGTGATTCAACCTCTGGTAAATTAACTTTACTTCAAAAAGATATTGCCGTTCCAGAATCCGTTTGCGTTTATTTTGAAAATTAGGAGAAATTAAATTTGTTAATTAAAGAAGTTGCAGTTGAAAATTTTACTGATATCCCAAAACAATTTGCCGCTGGTGCTAATCGTTTTGAACTTTGCGATAATCTTGCTGTCGGTGGTACAACTGTCAGTAAAGGTGTTATGTCTGAAACAATGCGTTATGCACAGGACAATGAAGTCCCTGTAATGGCAATGATTCGTCCCCGTGGCGGAAATTTCGTTTATAACGATACCGAATTAAAAATTATGGAGGCTGATTTATTTCAGGCTCAACAACTTGGTGTAGATGGCGTCGTATTTGGCGCTTTAGATACGAATAATAACTTAGACATAGAGGCGATGGAGTTTTTAATTGCAGCAAGTGGTGGCATGCAAATCACTTTCCATATGGCTTTTGATGAAATTCCTAATAATGCACAACTTGATGCGCTATCTTGGTTAGCAGAGCATGATATCGATCGTGTTTTAACGCATGGCGGATCACTTGATAAGCCTATCGAGGAAACGTTACCCCACCTCAAAGAAATTATTGACTGGTCAAACGGTCTCATTAAAATTGTTCCAGGTGGCGGTATTACACTTGATAATGTTGATACTATTGCTGCTAAATTAAACGTTAAAGAGCTTCATGGTACAAAAATAATTTTAAAATAATCATCTAAAAAGGTTCCAACAACTTCATGTACTAGGCCCTGTCAAGTTGACGGATGAAATAATATAAAATTTAATATGTTTCTAAATGGCTTTATCCCAGTATT
>NZ_JBXAYC010000007.1:0-62421 GCF_056782095.1 Dellaglioa sp. CoH-56-MRSF-13
TGTCTCCGATTGAATATCGAAAACATACCGACCAGATGATCGCTTAATATTTACTCCAACTTTTGGGGTTCACTTCATGTTTCTTTTTAATTTATTTTCTTTTCACGAATCATAAAAATTAGTCCCATAAGTAATCCTAACGCAGCAGGAACTATCCAACTTAAGCCAATATTAAACAGTGGTAAATAATGATTTGCAAATGCTAACATATTTTTAGCAAAAGCTAAATTTTTAATTGAAATTGGCATCGCGTTTAGTCCATCAAAAATGGCACTAAAAAGCGTTAAAACGGTTAACCATTTGTAGATAATGCTGACTTTTAAGTCATACTTATTTAAAGTAGGTTCTAAACAGGCAGCAATCATCAATACAATAGCAAGTGGGTAAAGCAACATCAAAACTGGTGTTGATAATGTAATTAATTGATCTAACCCAACGTTGGCAATTAAACAACTAATCACACAACCAAGTGTTAAATACAATTTATAGCTACCATGACCAATAATTTCAACACATGTTTTAGCACATGCGCTAGTCACGCCAATTGCCGTTTTAATACAAGCAACAACAATAATTGCAGCAAGAAAGAAACTTCCGAATTGTCCAAAATAACGTTGAGCAACTTGAGCTAAAATAGCACCACCATTACCAGAATGTGGAAATACACCCAGACTCGTTGCCCCAAGATAGGCCAAGCATGTATAGATGATTCCCATCAAAATAACACTGATACTACCAGAATAGATAATCCCTTTAGTAATTGATTTAGGATTCGTAATACCTAAATCTTTAATTGTATCCACAATGATAATACCAAAAGCCAAACCAGCGAGTGCATCCATAGTGTAATATCCTTGCCCAAAAGCAGACATAAAAGCACCATTCTTGTAAGAACTTGTTGCGGGGAAATCTGAAAAATTACCCATTGGCTTAATAAATACAAATAACAATAAAATAGCCAACGCACATAAAAATATGGGATTTAAATACTTACCAACATAGACTAATATCTTGGTTGGTTTAACTGCCAAAAGCCAAACTATTGTGAAGAATAAAATTGAAAATAATAATAGCCATACTGAATGTTGGCTGGCTTTAATATGTGGTGCAATTCCAATTTCAAACGGAATAGTTGCTGATCTTGGACCTGCAAATAGCGGTCCAATAGTTAGGTAGAGCAACATTGTGAAAATTATGCCATACGTTCGATTAACCTTAGAGGCTAAATCGAAAACTCCCCTACTTTTAGACAATCCAATAGCAATTACACCTAAAAAAGGTAACCCAACACCAGCAATTAGAAAGCCTAAATTACCTATCCACAGGTTTTGTCCGGATTGTTGACCTACAAAGACTGGAAAAATTAAATTTCCCGCGCCAAAAAATAAACCGAATAACATTGAGCTAATAAATAAATACTCATTCTTACTTAATTGTTTTTCTTTCATTCTCATAACCACCTTATCTGTTCATATACAGTAACAAATTCATAGTCAAAGTACAATATAATATGTATAATCTAAGTGTCAGCAAGGAGGAAAATATGAAAAAAATATTAATTTTACACACTGGTGGTACAATCGCCATGTCTGAAAATCAAGAAACAGGCGCAGTTGCACCTGGTGCAGAAAACCCTTTAAACCAAGTTGAAAATCCATTTGGTGATCGTTTCGATTTAATCACTGAAAATATTTTTAACTTACCATCCCCACATATTGGCCCCATAGAGATGCTAATTATTCAAAAAAGAATTATGCGTGCATCCGCGGAAGCGATTGATGGTATTGTTATTACTCACGGTACGGATACATTAGAAGAAACTGCTTATTTTTTAGATCTTACATTACCGAACCATCTACCTGTCGTTTTAACAGGTGCTATGCGTTCCGCAAATGAAATAGGCTCAGATGGCTTACACAATTTTCAAACAGCCATCTTAACTGCAGCAAGTGATGATGCAGTTGATAAAGGTGTCTTAGTTGTTATGAATGATGAAATTCATACAGCACGCTATGTAACAAAAACACATACAACAAATGTCGCAACTTTTAGAACACCAACGTTTGGCCCAATTGGTAGTATCGCTAAAGATAACGTGACCTTTTTTGCCGAATTGCTAAGCCAGACTTGCTTAGCAATCGACAAAGTTGTTGATCATGTTTATTTAATTAAGGCTTATGCTGGAATGGATGCTGATTTACTTGGTTTTCTTAATAATGACCAAACGAACGGTATTGTCATTGAAGCTCTTGGTGCAGGAAATCTTCCCCCACAAGTTTTAGCTAATCTTCAAAAATTAATTGATCGCGATATTCCAGTTGTAATTGTTTCACGTTGCTTTAATGGCGTGGCACAAGATGTTTACGACTATGAAGGTGGTGGCGTTCAATTGAAAAAAATGGGCGGCATCTTCTGTCGTGGCTTAAATGGTCAAAAAGCAAGAATCAAACTATTGGTTGGATTAAGTGCTGGTCTTGAAAAAGAAGAACTCTCGATTTATGTCGCAGATGCTTTATCATAAAAATATAAAAAATGCTCTGAGTAACTGGATAGACTTCCAGTTACTCAGAGCATTTTTTATTCTAACGTTTCGTCCACTCACAGTCAGCTTCACAATAAACATCATCACCAATTTTAATCTGGTGATGTGTCGTTAAGTTATCAATAACAACGATACTATCTATCTTATGACCATAGTGAATTTCTTTTTCATATTTAATATTCATATGTTTCAAATCATGTGACATTAAAAAGTCTTCTGACAATGAATCTAATAACCAATCAAAATATTTTGAATTGTTTACATGTTGATTTGGATCAATATCAAAGAATCGAACGTCATATGATTTTTTAGCAGCTATTGTATCTTCTTTCATGATACCAACTGGTTTCTCCAAACGCTCAATTCTTCGTGTATATTCAGCACCAAAAGGTTCAATAACTTCTGGCAATACACGAGTCATTTTACGTGTTTTATGATCCATTAAAACAAATACAGCATGAATATGTGCACACTCATTACCTGCTTCATCATGAACCCAGAAATCTCGGTAACAGAAGAAACGATTGTACGAAACAGCCTCAGTAGTTAATGTTAAATTCTCATCAATATGTGGTATTCTCGAAATATCAATAAGATATTGTGTAATAACCCAACCAAAGCCCAAATTTGTTAAATCTTTTTCAGTAATTCCTAAGCTATCACTTTGGTCTGTTGAAACCAAAATAATCATGTTAATTAGCATTGCTACTGTCACACGCCCACTTTTATCGCCTTCATAGTAAACCGCACGATGTAGCTCACTAAATTTATTATCTGCCAATATGTTCACTCCTTAAATCTGATGATACAGATTATAAACTTCTTGTTTTTTCATCTCTTGTTTCTTAGCAATCTCTTTTATCGCATCATTAGTTTTCATACCTGTTTCAATCAAATAATCAACTTGTTCTTCAATTGACATATTAGCCAGATGATCAACTTCCGTTGCTTCTGGCGAATCATTTCCCTCAACAATTACACAAAATTCTCCACGGACTTGCTCAGTGCCAGCCCATTTGATAGCATCATCCAGTGTTCCACGCAAGAATTCTTCATAACGTTTAGTTAATTCTCGGCATAGTACAACTTTACGCTGACCACCAAGGCTAGCAGCTATTTGTGTTAATGTTTTTTTCAAGCGATGTGGTGCTTCATAAAAAATAAGCGTCATTGTTTGATTTTTCAACTCAGCTAATTCTTCTTTTTGACTCTTAGGTTTTCGCGATAAAAAACCATAGAATAAGAACGGTTGTGGCGCTAATCCAGAAGCTATTAATGCAGTGATCCCGGCATTTGCCCCAGGAAGTGGCACAACTGGAATCTTAGCTTCAATACATGCTTTAACAAGATCATGCCCAGGATCACTAATTGATGGCATTCCTGCATCACTTACTTGTGCGATTGATTGACCAGCCAATATTTTATCAACAAATTGCGGAATACGTTCTTGCGTATTATGTTCATGAAAACTCAATTGACTTGTTTCAATTTCAAAATGATTTAATAATTTTTGTGTGTTTCGTGTATCTTCGGCTGCTATATAGTCAACCTCTTTTAAAATATCAATCGCTCTAAACGTCATATCAGATAAATTACCAATTGGTGTCGGTACTAAATATAATGACCCAGTTGTCCCTTTACCTTGAAAACTGCTTTGTGCTGCTATTTCACTCATACTTCGCGCTCCCCATAAATTAAATCTAAACAGAAAGCACAAGGTTCATCATCGACTCGACGTGATCCGTACATCCCTTCAATATTACAAATATGAAAACCTTGATCATATAATTTTTCTAAGTTTTGACGTGATTTTGACAGATTTGCATCGGAAGATTCATTAAAATTCTTAGACGTTTGTCGTTCTATTTCACTTAATCGTTCTCTCAAATGTTGGTTTTCAATCTCCAATTCAGCGTTATTTTCAAGAACACCAGTCATATCAGATTTTATTGTTTCAAAACTCGATAACATTTTTTTCATTTCTTCCTCGATAGCTATAAAATTATCATATAGTTGACGCTTATCCACAAAATCACCTTCATTTCATATTTTATAAATCTATTAATTTTAACGTTGTTACTTCAATTGCACTTTGAAATGTCATATTTATTTGGAGCATCGTTTTAATTTGTAAACAACCATCTAATATAGCAACTAACTTTTTATCACTAATCATTTGAGTTATTTTATCAATTTCAGTTAAACGATTAGAAAAACTCACTTGTTCCTTACGATTATAACGGACAAGTAAACAATCACGCGCTAACAGTACCATTAAATCAACCATCAATGCCTGTTGTTGTTTTTCTTTTGCGAGTGGCACTAGTTTTGTTTGTACCAAAATGAAACTTTCAGCATCATTTTTCAATAATTTACTGAACCAATTCCAAACTTGATTTGTCATTTCAGTAAAATTCTCATCTTGTGCTAATGCTACAGCATGGCTTGTACTCTCAGTTACATGAACAAGTAACTGAGCCTGATCTTTCAAGATACCTTGATTTAATAAATTTTGAATCAATTTTTCTTGAGAGAGTGCGACAAAATTAACCAGTTGGCACCGTGATTGAATAGTTGGCAAAATTTGATTTTTATTTTCTGTTAATAAGAAAGCTTTCACATTTCCAACAGGCTCTTCTAAAAATTTAAGTAAACTGTTCGCAGCACTAGCTGTCATACTCTCAGCTTTTTCAATTATAAAAATCTTTTGGCTACCTTCAACACCACTTTTTGAAAATTCTGATTTCAAAAATCGAATTTGATCAACTTTAATTGACTGGCCTTCAGGCTTAACACTCACGATATCAGGGTGATTACCTGATAGAATTCGTTGACATTCACCACATACACCGCAAGGCTTTTGATCCTCGTCAGCAGTACAAAAGAGTCGCATTGCAATCCATTGTGCTAGTTCAACCTTACCAATACCTTCTGGTCCGGAAAATAGATAAGCATGGGCTAACTTATTTGTTATTATCAATTTTTCAAAATGTTCAATTAATTTTGGCTGTAATTCTTGAATTTTAATATTACTGGTTTCATCAGCTAATTCTGTCATTACTATTTACTCCTAAAATTGATGAAACTCTTCTACTGGTAAGACAAATACTGTTGCACCACCAACCTGAACTTCTAATGGAAATGGTACTTGTGCATCCATTGAAACATCTAAGTTAACAGGGGGGGCCATAAATTGTTCACGCGTTGATGATGTCTCTTTAATGATTTGTAATACCTCATCAACACGTTCATCTTCAATACCAATTAAAAAGGTTGTATTACCAGACTTTAAAAAACCACCAGTTGTTGATAGTTTTGTTGCACGGACATTTGAATCTATAAATATATTGCTTAATCGGTTACTATCTTTATCTTGAACAATCGCTGTAATTAATTTCATTTGAATTCCCTCATTTCATTTATTTAAAAGACTCGGGTAATTTTTTCTTCAGAACGTCAATACAATCGTCAATTACTTTTTCCAAAGGTTGCGCCGCATTAATGGTTATAATACGTTCTGGATTTTTCACTGCTAATTGTTGGTATGCTTTGCGTACTTTTTGATGGAACTCTAACTTTTCATCATCTAAACGATTTATTTCATTTTGACGATGCTCAAAAATTCGTTTTAATCCAATTTCTGATGGTACGTCAAAGTATAAAGTTAAATCAGGTTCTGTTCCATTTGTTGCAAATAGGTTCATATCAGCAACCGCTTGCGTTCCGATATCTCTACCAGCACCTTGGTAAGCAATTGAACTATCAACATAACGATCACATATTACAATTTTATCTTCCTTAAGTGCTGGGAAAATTATTTCTGCGATATGCTGACGTCTTGATGCTGCAAACAATAATGCTTCAGTTCGTTTATCCATCTCTGGATAATCTTGATTTAAGACAACTTCACGAATGGCTTCAGATATCGGACTTCCACCTGGTTCACGTGTTATAACTAATTCTTTTACCAAGTTATTTTGTATCTTTTTTATAATACCTTTTAAGGCACTCGTTTTGCCGGACCCATCTGGTCCTTCAATCGTTATAAATTTTCCAGTCACATTAACGACCCCAATACTTATTATTATTGTACTTGAATCTTAAAAACCTGTCCATAAGATAAACCTACTATTAGTATACTATCTCTTATTTAATAAATCTAATCAGCATTTCACAAAAAAACGCCAAGACAAGTTAGGCGAATTGTCTCAACGTTCTTTCTAATTTAATGTGTGATTACTGAAGCCTGCATATGCCCTTTAACTGAACGAACACGCGCTTCATTATAGAGAAAGAAATATCTTTTTCTTGCCATCTGTGTTTCATTAATTAATTCTTCATCAACTTCGTAAATGGCCTCTTCAGTTTGTTTGGCTTGATCCCATGCTATTTTAGCGAGATCAATTGACTCTAGCAACTTAGCGTCATACTCTTTACGTAATTTAAGTTTTGTTTTTTTATTAAACATTACACCGTCAGCTCATTTCTATATTTCAGTACGTCCTTCAATCGCTTTAAACAACGTCATTTCATCTGCGTACTCAATATCGCTACCTACAGATAGTCCATGGGCTAATCTTGTCACTTTAATTCCAGCCGGTTTAATCAATCTCGATAAATACATTGACGTTGCTTCACCTTCTGGCGTTGCATTTGTCGCAATAATAACTTCCTGCATATCGGGATGCGATTGAAGACGTGTTAATAAACTTGTGATATTAATATCTTCCGGCCCTTTACCTTCAATTGGTGATAATACACCATGAAGCACGTGATACAAGCCGTGATACTCTTTCATTTTTTCTAAAGACATCACATCTTTAGGTTCTTCTACAACAATAACTTTGGTTTGATCACGTGATGAATCAGAACAAATCTGACAAGGATCTTCTTCAGTAATATTGCCACAGATACTACAATAATGTAGGTCTCGTTTGGCAGATATTAGTGATTTAGCAAAATCGGTGACATCATCTTCATCCATATCAATTGTAAAAAAAGCTAATCTTGTAGCAGTTTTACCACCAATACCTGGTAATTTCATATAACTTTCAATCAATTTTGCGATAGGTTCAGGATATTGCATTTTCTTTAGCCTTCTTTAATTTTAAGTTTATAGTCCAGGCATCCCTTGAGAATATTTACCCAATTTATCAGTTGTTGTTTTTTCAATTTTTGTCATAGCATCATTAACAGCCATAATAATTAAATCTTGTAACATATCAACATCATCAGGATCGACTGCTTCTTCTTTAATCATGATATCAGTCATTTTTTTGTCCCCTGTAAAGGTTACCTTAACTAAATCATTTGAAGCTTCGCCAACAAATTCAGTTGCATTCAAAGCCTCTTGGTCTTTTGTCATATCTTTTTGTAATTTTTGCATTTGTTTCATCATACCTTGCATATTACCATTTCCACGCATCATTATTAATTACTTCCTTTCTAATCCTGTTTAATTTCTATATTTTCTGTTCCAAAAATTTCTTCAGCTTTTGAAACAATTGGTTCTACTACTTCAGGTTCTGGCTCAATAATTGTTTCAGTTCCCTCGTGCTCATTTTGTTTAATGTAAGATTTTCGGACTTCTGGCCATTGCTCTGCTGTAATACAGACCACCTTAGGGACATGATGTAATAATCGATCTAACCCATTACCTAAAGCATCGAGTAACTCTGTATCACTTGAAGCTTTGACAGACAAGAATTCGTAATTAAAACTAACAAGTACACTGTCAGGACTAGCCGCAACCGGTTCACTAGCTTGCATAATCGCACGTTGTGTAACTGAAAGTTGATGCAACAACTCTGGCCAAACCTGTTTTAATTGTACCAAACTTTCTTTTGTTGCGTGATCTAAAATAGGATAAATTTGAGATAAATTTAATGTTGCTTTTTTTTGAGTAGAGGCAACTTTTTTAGGCTTAGCTATTACTGCCACTTGCGGTTGATTATCATTCTGACTTAAATCAATTATTTGCTTTTTCAAGTCTTCAACTGTTTTAGTTAAATTATTAATTTGTTTAGATGCATCTGAACTTAATTCTGATTGAGTCGTCTCCGCAATCGTATCAGAGGTATTAAATTGTGATAATCGAATTGTTAATACTTCTAAATAAACATCTGGATGTGTTGTAAATCGCATTTGTTGTTGAATTTCATTTAAAACATTTATCATTTGGTATAAGAAATCAGCAGAAATAGTCTGTGATAAGTTTTTAAAATCATCATTAACCATCCCTAATTCTAGTTGATTAATAAGTGCTGGTGCTTGCTGATATAATAGTAAATCACGACTATAGGCAATTAAATCTTCGATTAATCTAGTTGAATCTTTACCTTCGTCTATAATTGCTTGTATCGTTTCTAATGCCTCAGTAGTCGCTTTTTGACTAACTTCCGTGACGTAATTCTGTATTTTATCCTGTGTTACACTACCGGTTACTAACAAAGCATTATCCAAAGTCACCTTGTTATCACCGAATGAAATGACCTGATCTAAAATACTCAAAGCATCCCGCATTCCACCTTCAGCTGCTTTAGCGATAACTTTAAGCGCTGGTTCTTCATATTCAATTCCTTTTTCAGACAAAATATAAACCATTCGTTCATAACTGTCAGCTGGCGTAATACGCTTGAAATCAAATTTCTGAGTTCTAGAAATAATGGTTGCTGGAATCTTATGTGGTTCCGTTGTAGCAAGAATAAAAATAACATTTTCAGGTGGTTCTTCAAGCGTCTTCAAGAGTGCATTAAAAGCACCCGTAGATAGCATATGAACTTCATCAATAATATAGATTTTAAAATCAGCTTGTGTGGGTGCATACTTTACTTTGTCACGGATATCACGAATTTCTTCAACCCCATTATTAGAAGCGGCATCAATTTCGATAACATCGTTTAATTGACCATTCGTAATAGCGATACATGTCTCACATTTGTTACATGGTTCGCCATTTTCCTGGAAGTGACAATTAACTGCCTTAGCAAAAATTTTAGCTGCGGACGTTTTACCTGTTCCACGTGGACCATTAAAAATGTATGCATGACTTGTTTGTTGTGTCATAATTGCATTTTTCAACGTCTGCGTAATCATGTTTTGTCCAACTAAATCACTAAATTTTTGTGGACGCCAGACACGGTATAAAGCTTGGTAACTCATCACAATCTCTCCTTTCAAAATCTATAAATAGCTTTTTAAATAAAAAAATCTCTCAGCCATTTCTGACTAAGAGTCTTAAATAATCATAATTACTTAAGGCACAAAGTGAATCAAACTTAGTGCTGCTTCCTTCCGGATCTGACACAATTCGTAAGCACACTATTGCCTTAAGGCCTTGCGGCAATTATTATAATACATTAAATTCCAACAAAAAGCTACCTTTATGATTGCTTTTTTTCTTTTCTTTTACGACGAACTTCTCTAAAGAATGATTGGAGTAGGTCTTTGGCTTCATCTAATAATAATCCAGATTCTACTTTTGCTTGATGATTAAATCGTTCATCCGTTAATAAGTTCCCAATGCTGCCTGCAGTTCCTGCTTTAGGATCAAATGCACCAAAGTAAACTTCGGGGATTCTTGAATTGATAATCGCACCACTACACATTGGGCATGGTTCTAGTGTTACGAATAATTGCGCATCTACAAGACGCCAGCTATGAATCGTAGCACAGGCTTCTTGGATGGCTAAAATTTCAGCGTGAAGGGTTGCATCTTGCACGTGTTCACGAATATTATGGCCTCGTCCAATAATCTCACCATTTTGTACAACAACACAGCCAATTGGTACTTCACCAATAATTTTTGCATTTCTTGCTTCATATAAAGCTTCGCGCATAAAAAATTCTTTTTGTTCTTCAGTTAATTTTTCTACCATTTACTTCACACTCATTAAAATATAGTAACCTTTATCTTTTAAAATAATGTCACAATTACCAAAAACTTCAGTCATTCTCTTTTGAGCCGAACTTGCCCCTTGTTTCTTTTGTAATACAGCAAACAATTGTCCGCCAACTTTTAAATGGTCGAATGCGCCACTTAAAATTTCATGAACGACCTCTTTGCCTGCTCTAATAGGCGGGTTTGTAAGAATTGCAGCATAATCTGTCTTTTTTACATGACTGTATGCGGCAGATTCAAAAACTTCTATATTATTAATTTTATTGATTACCGCGTTCTTCTTTGCTAATTCTAATGCTAATTCGTTTACATCTGTCATGTCTATTTTTCGTTCTGGTTGATTCTTGGCTATAGCAAGTCCTATTGGACCGTATCCACATCCAACATCTAAAATATTTCCCGGAATTATTTTTTGTTGCTCAACTGCATTTAATAAAACTCTTGAACCAAAATCGACTGTTTTTTTTGAAAATACACCATTATCTGTGGTAAACTTAAACTCGTTGTTCAACAGTTTAAATGTCCATTCTTTTTCATCATGAATAACATCTGGATTTTTCGAAAAATAATAATTCGTCATATTTTTACCTACTTTCTCAATAGTTTCTATAATACGGAGAAAATCGAATTTTCGCAATCAAAATTTAATATAAACAATCCAAGACCTTGAACACTACATCTTGTGTGATGCAACTTAAAATCACACTAAATGTAGTGTTTTTTTCAATTGATTTTTGGATTATGTGTTGTATACTTATCTTATTAAACAAAACAACAAAGGGGAATTTATATAATGAAAAAAGTTACTGTATTTACAAAAAACAACTGCATCCAATGCAAAATGACAAAACGTTTTTTAGAAGAAAACAACGTCGACTTTGATGAACGTAACATTTCCGAAGACGATAACGCAATCGATTACTTGAAAGGCCAAGGTTTCCAAGCTGTTCCTGTTATAGAAGCTACTGGATTCGATACAATCGCAGGATTTCGTCCTGATATGCTTAAAAAGTTGGCAGTCTAATGAAAATTGTTTTCTTTAGCATTACTGGACAAACACGACGCTTCATCAATAAAATTGGCTATCCTTCATTTGAAATCGATCCAACAAACCCGCTTATTGAATTAAATGAACCCTATATTTTAATTGTTCCAACTTATGAAATTGGGCTCACTGAATCGGTCAACGACTTTATTGAATATCAATCAAATAGAGAAAATATACTGGGTGTTGTTGGCGGTGGGAACCGCAACTTCGCCCAACTTTTTATTTTTACAGCCAAAGATATCGCAACCGACTATCACGTCCCATTATTATATGAATTTGAATTCAATGGCACTGAAGAAGATGTAATCAATATGAAGAAAGTAGTTGATGAAATTGACATTAAAAACGTTAAATAGTGATAAAGTCACTTATTATGATTTAAATAATGAAATTAATATTCCCGTAGACGGTCAAATCCCACTTCAAAAAGATCAAGAAGCCTTAACCGCCTTTTTGAAAGAAAATGTTGCTGAAAATACAATGCAATTTGATTCATTAAAAGCACGTTTTGATTATTTAATTGACAACAACTATATTGAAACTGATTTTTATAATAAATATGACTTCTCATTTATAGAGGAGCTCTACGCTTATTTAGCAGCTCAAAAATTCCATTTCGGTACATTTATGGCTGCCTACAAATTTTATGCTCAATACGCACTTAAAACTGATAATAATGCCTATTACCTTGAAAATTATATTGATCGTGTTGCAATGAACGTTCTTTACTTTGCTGATGGTAATACAGAACTAGCTATGAATTTAGCTGACGAAATGATTCATCAACGTTACCAACCTGCTACACCTAGTTTCTTAAATGCCGGTCGTAAACGTCGTGGAGAATTAGTTTCTTGCTTCCTAATTCAAATTACTGATGATATGAATGGTATTGGACGTGGCATTAACTCAGCACTTCAATTATCTCGAATTGGTGGTGGTGTTGGTATTACGCTCAGTAATTTACGTGGCGCAGGTGCACCAATTAAAGGGATTGAGGGCGCTGCTTCTGGTGTTCTACCCGTTATGAAATTATTAGAAGATAGTTTTTCATATTCTAACCAACTAGGACAGCGTCAAGGTGCTGGAGTTGTCTATTTAGACGTCTTCCATCCAGATATTGTTGCTTTCCTGTCAGCTAAAAAAGAAAATGCTGATGAAAAAATCCGTGTTAAAACTTTATCACTAGGCATCACTGTACCTGATAAATTTTACGAACTCATTAAAGATAATGCAACGATGTATCTTTTCGATCCCTACGGTGTTGAAAGAGAATATGGAGTCCCTTATTCCTATGTTGATATCACAAAAGAATATGACAATATGGTTGCCAATAAAAATATTAGTAAAAAAACGATTCTTGCCCGCGAATTAGAAACTGAAATTTCTAAGCTGCAACAAGAGTCAGGCTATCCTTATATTGTCAATGTTGATACAGCAAATCGCGCAAACCCAATTGATGGTAAAATCATTATGAGTAATCTTTGTTCAGAAATCATGCAGGTTCAGACACCATCAACTGTGAATAATGCACAAGGCTACGATGTTATGGGGACTGATATTTCATGTAACTTAGGCTCAACTAACATTGTTAATATGATGGCTTCTCCAGATTTTGGCCGTTCAGTTGATTCAATGGTTCGCGCTTTAACTTTTGTAACTGATAGTTCAGATATTGATGTTGTGCCTCCTATTCAACATGGAAATAACTTAGCGCATACCATCGGTTTAGGTGCAATGGGCTTACATGCCTACTTCGCTAAAAACCATATGCATTATGGTTCAGAAGACTCAATCGATTTCACTAGTGTTTATTTTATGATGCTTAACTATTACTCATTAAAATCATCAAATGCTATCGCTAAAGAAAAAAATGAAACATTCCATAACTTTGAAAAAAGTACTTATGCAACTGGTACCTACTTTGATAAGTATCTTAACGAAGATTGGGGCCCTACTTCTGATAAAGTTGCTGCCTTATTTGATGGCATCGACATCCCTAATCAAGAAGATTGGGCGACTTTGAAAGCTAATATTCAAACTGACGGTCTTTATCATCAAAATAGATTGGCTGTTGCACCTAATGGCTCTATTTCATATATTAACGATACTACTGCCAGTCTTCACCCAATTATTAACCGAATCGAAGAGCGTCAAGAAAAGAAAATTGGAAAGATTTACTATCCAGCTCCTTACCTTTCAAATGACACGATTCCATACTATACTTCTGCATACGACATGGATATGCGTAAAGTTATTGACGTTTACGCTGCTGCACAGGAACATATCGATCAATCACTTAGTTTAACTTTATTCATGCGTTCAACGATTCCTGAAGGCCTCTACGAATGGAAAAATGGTCGGACAGATAAAATGACAACACGTGACTTAAACATTTTGCGTAATTATGCGTATAATAAAGGTATTAAGTCAATTTACTACATCAGAACCTTTACTGATGATCAAGAAGAAGTTGGCGCAAACGCTTGTGAGAGTTGTGTTATCTAAACTGTAACGGAGGAAAGTTAAATGAATAATGATAGTTACAAAGCAATTAATTGGAACGAAGTTGAAGATCAAGTTGATAAAGCAACTTGGGAAAAACTAACAGAACAATTTTGGTTAGATACACGTATCCCCCTTTCAAATGATTTAGATGATTGGCGTACACTGAGTCCTGCAGAAAAAACATTAGTTGGTCATGATTTTGGTGGGCTAACATTGTTGGATACGGTGCAATCACAAGATGGGATGGAAGCGTTGCGTCATGATACACGGACTGCCCACGAAGAAGCTGTTTTAAATAATATTCAATTTATGGAATCGGTTCATGCTAAAAGTTATTCATCAATTTTTTCAACGTTGAATACAGCTTCAGAGATTACTGAAATTTTCGAATGGACAGACAAAAACGAATTTTTACAAAAAAAAGCACAACGTATTAATGGTATTTACCAAAACGGGTCACCATTGGAGAAAAAAGTTGCTTCTGTTTTTCTTGAAACGTTCTTATTCTACTCTGGTTTCTATACGCCACTTTACTATTTAGGCCATAACAAACTGGCAAACGTTGCTGAAATTATTAAATTAATTTTACGTGATGAATCTGTTCATGGTACCTTCATTGGCTATAAATTCCAATTAGGATTCAACGAACTTTCTGAAGAAGAACAAGGTAAAATGAAGACCTGGATGTATGACCTTCTGTTTGAATTATATGAAAACGAAGAAAAATATACCCATGAACTTTATGATGAAGTTGGTTGGACTGAAGAAGTTTTAACCTTCTTACGTTACAATGCCAACAAAGCTCTAATGAATTTAGGCCAAGATCCTTTGTTCCCTGATACAGCTTCTGATGTTAATCCTGTTGTCATGAACGGAATTTCAACATCAACATCTAATCATGATTTCTTCTCTCAAGTTGGTAATGGCTACTTACTTGGTAGTGTGGAATCAATGGATGATTCAGATTATGAAATTGGTGAAAGCGGCCAAATGAAACGTCGTCCTAAACGTTAGAAAAAAATCCTTACTATCAGCCTAAAAACTGATAGTAAGGATTTTTTATTTAACAGTTTTAACTTTACAATTACAGTAACATTCCCACTATTCCCGCACAAAGTATCAATATTCCTATAATGACCATCCATACACCTGATAAACGATTTAATTTCTCACGATGACTAGAATCCTGCGTTATTTTCTTCATCCTAAAGTTGGTATATTTATTAGGAACCGTTTTAGGCGCATAGTTTCCTAAGATGATCAGCAATGTTCCCACTATCAGTGCAACACTGCTAATAATATTAACCTGATGTCCCAACGCGGTAGCAAATATCATTGTTGCTAAAAGTATTGATAAGATTGGCGTAATCCAAATTAAAGCTGTATCTAGTTTCTTATTTTGACGATTAGTGTTATCTATTACCATTATCACCACATTGATTAAAATCATCAATAATGGGAACCCAATAATAACTAGATTTTTATCACCATACTGATCAATATTACCACCTATATTCCAGTGAATCGGAATTTTATTGGGTAATTTGTGATACAAAACTACTCCCATAATCATTGGAACAAATCCAAATAAGATGGCGCTGATATTCCTTTTATTTTTCATAATTGTCTCCTCCTACCAGATATTGTGACCATTTTAAATAATTCGAAATAGTCGTTTGATTCAAATTAATATGGTTACTACTTTTACCAATTGGCAAGCTATAATCCTTACCAGTAATGTAGTAAAAAAAATAGCATTTAGAGCTAATTAAAAACTAACCCTAAATACTATTTTTTTAAGCGTTCACTTTGTTAATCACTCTTTTATCTGTTGGTAAAACAGTTACTTCAAATTCTGAAATATAAGCATTTTCATAGTCCAATGCCTTAATATTAAAATTAGCAATTTTCATTTCATCATTAGCTCGAAATTTTGAGTCATTATTAAGCACAAATCCAGTAAGCGTCACCGCTTCACTTTCTTCCGTTTCTTTAAGCGTTGTATCAAAATATCTTTCAAAATCATATAATGTCACTTTACCTGAAACTTTAAATTTATTGTTTCCCATATCTACTATATTATCGTCATTCGTATCATCAAATTCTTCTCTAACAACACCAAATAATTCTTCATAGATATCTTTATCTGTAACAATCCCTGAAGTCCCACCATACTCATTAACGACGATAACGATTGGTGTTCTCTTAGATACCATAACATCCATAATACTATGAACTTCAGCATTTTCTTGAACGGCCGGAATATCACGCATAATTGTTGAAATCAAATTTGTCTTATCAATTTTTTCCTGTCGCAATAAATCATAACTATAAACGTACCCGATAACTTTATCTTTATCATTGTTAGCAATAACTGGGAACCTTGAATATCTAGTTCTCCAATATAAATTAACAACGTTTCTAATTGAATCGTCTACGTCTACTGCAACCATCGATGTTCGGTCAATCATGATATCTTCTGCCACTTTATCATTCATATCAAATGCTCGTCGCATGAATGTTAAATCTTCTTCATCAAGTTCACCAGCATTTGCGGATAATCGAGATAATGAGAGAATTTCAGTTTGCGAATAAATATCTTCTTCATTTTCAACTTCATAACCTAACAAATGCGTAATCCAATTTGCTGAACGATCTAAAATCCAAATTAATGGGTATAACACAATATGGAAAAACATAATAGGACGGACAATAAATAATAATACTGGCAATGGATCTGCAATTGCAATATTTTTAGGTACTAAATCAGTAAAAACAGCATGAATAACAGTAAAAATAAGAATTGCAGCAACCGATGCAATAGCATTTGCCATAGCCGCGGGTAATATATTTGATTGTATAATCGCATCTGCTATTGTTTTTTCACCAATCCAACCTAAAATCAAACTAGTTGAAGTGATTCCAACTTGGGCCGTTGACAGATACTCCGTTAGGTTCTCCGTCATATGAATAGCCCGCTTAATATTTTTAAGCGGCTTTTTCCCATACATATCTTTCAATGCACTAATACGGACACGAACCAACGCATACTCAGTCAGTGTAAATAACACAGACAAAAGTAATATTGCGATAATAACAATTACATTCACTAAATAATTTTCCGGACCAGAATCCAAGGTAACACCCTACTTTCAATTTGTTGTAATTTCTTAACTTCCATTATATCAAAAATATTGTTCATAAACTAGTTAACACTTTATCATTATATCTAAAATAAGGCTATCTAAATCGATATATCTTGGTATTATCTTAATTATAATTAAGAAGTGTCATTTTTAATTAGCCTTTTCGTAAACAACTATTACTTAAATAAGTTATAATAAAATTATCATATAAATAATTAGAATTGGGGATCTATAATGAATTTTTTAAAGAAATATGGTTTTTATTTAATGGCACTTGCCGTTATAAGTGAGTGGATTTTGCCTTTAGCATTAGCACCATTTGTACCTGGTTATTTGCAATTCACTAATTTAATTAGTGATTTTGGGGAAGTTGGCGTTCCAACTCATATGGCATTTAAAGTTTGGGAAGTTATAAATGGACTTCTTTTCTTACTTTCAGCACCAGCTTTCTATGAATATTTTAAAGGTACGTCAAAAAAATTAGCCAGCTGGTTTACCGCTATGTTAATTATTTTTAGTATGACCGATTGTCTTTTAACAGGAATTTTCGATCGTGCACTCACATCAAATACACAAAGCATTACGGGTATGATCCACAATTATTCGTCAGGCATTGGCGACACCGCTCTTTTGATTAGTATGTTTTTTTTATTAAAACTCTATCAAAAGCAAGGTAAAAAACTAATTACAACCCTTTTATTAGTTGCCTTTATTATTTCACTAGGAATTCAATTTTTATTTGTTTATCCAAGAATTATGCCAGATTCACAATTTAAAATTCCTTATCGTGGTTTGTGGCAACGTTTAAATTTATGGTTACTCTATATGCCATTTTTATTAATCTCTATCAAAAATATGTTTAAAAAAAGATAATACTAATTAATGAAATGCCTCACAATTATTAGACATAAGTCTAGTAATTGTGAGGCATTTTTATATCTAAATAATCGAGTAAGAAAGCAATCATCATACGCAGTTTCCAGACTAAAAGTACGTTAAATTAACTATTTGTTCACTACATTTAGAGTTTCTTTTGCTTCATAACAAACGTATTTCTTGCAAATTAAAAGACATAATTCCGATATTTTACCGGAATTATGTCTTGGTGTCTCAAATAATATATATCTCTACCCTTTTAATATACTATATTATCTAATATTCTTTATTAAAAACTTCATTATAGGGCTAGGCATTCTATCCTTTTTATCTACTGATTTTTTTTGATTTACAACTGCTAAAATCTGTAATAACGTAAAGGCAATCGAACTACGTTTCCTAAATGAAATATATTTTGGCTGCCATTTAGTTACATATTTATTTTTATACTTCTTTAGTCCCTGGAAACCATAAAAATGATACCCATATTCATAAATTAAATGAGCTATTTTTTCTTCCGCAAAACTAAATTTAGATTCACCTACATTCGACAATGGTGCCATACCCATATCGAATAATTCATAGCCGCCTTCTTTTGCTTGTTGAAAAAGGCTAATAAAGATTTTATCCATAATACCAGATGGCGCTTCTTCTCTACTATATCTCATCAAATCAATCGATAAGACCCTATTATTTCCGGTTGGCATCATTGTCGCAAAGGCAACCTTATGTCCCTCAGAATCATTAATAATAGCAATAGGCGCTTGATTAAGATAATATTCATCGAAAAATCCTAAAGAAAATCCTTTTTCAGCTTGTCCATTCAGCCAACTATCAGATATTTTTTTCAATTCTTGAATAGTTTCCTTTGAATAAGGGGGCTCGATCATTGCAAATGTATAGTTTTCTCGTTCAAATTTATTCATTAAAGCACGTTCAGAACGTCTTTTTTTACCAGCCAATTCAAATTCAGCTACTCTAACAAAACCTTCTTCACCCGTTTTAATGAAATCAAATCCAACTTCATGTAACATCATTGTTAACTTCGCATCAACTTCATAAAAAACTAATTCTAATCCTTCAATATCTGCGTCAACAATAAATTGATTAATTGCTTCACGAATAAACTCATGATTACCAACAGGTTCACCCATAACCACTAATTTATTCGATTTTTTTTGATAAAGGAAAAATACTTCGTCCTGTCCATCATTTTGATAGAAATAAACATTTTTATCCTTTAAAAATGAAAGATGACTGACTTCATTACCACCATAAGTATCAATTACATTTTTAACACGATCTGCTGGAAAATCTTGCTTACCAAATCGTTTATCCTTACCAGATAAGTACGTAAATGCAATCCATAACACCACAACTGCAGAAAGTAAACCTAGGAATCCTGATAGCCATATCTTTTCTGAAGGAAATAAGAATACATCTGGAACTTTACCCTTAAAGTGGAATTCTGGCATGTTATAGAATCCTACGATTGTGTATAAAATGAATGTTCCAGCAAATATACTTCCATCAATTAATAAACGGCCCCATGAATATTCAAATCTTTCACGATAAAATATTGGTTTAGATAATAGTGCACAAATGAGAATGATAGTTAAGAAAATAAGTATTGTTACTGAGAAATCATGCCACAATGTATTAGCAATACCCACGACAACAAAGATAATCATTGGCCAATAGACACGTTTAACTTTAGATTCAATACCTCGACCAATCCCAATCATTAAGAATGCAAGTATAATATTACTCATTTGATGAATGAAATAAAAGGTATAAGGATATAAGTAATTAATAATTGGATTAGTAAATGTAAATTCTGGAACCGTTGAAGCAAGTAATAAGATGATACCTGTCATATAGAAAAATAACACAAGTATAAAATGTGCTACTCTACTGAGTAAGATAACTGGTAGTCCATTTAAGTACTCATTAAGACGATGTCCTGAATCTTTAACGAATAATAATACCCCCACTAAGAATGGGAATATATAATAAAATAATCGATAAAACAATAACCAGATAACAGCTGTGCTATCCTGTACACCTAATGTTTGTAACCCTAAAATCATAAAGACATCAAAAGAACCTAACCCACCCGGAATCATTGAAATAACACCGATAATTGATGCGATAATAAATAACGGGAAGACAGCAACTAAATTAGATGTATCAACATTCATCATAAATCCGATATAAATGAAAAATAAACCAGCAGATCCCCATTCTAAGGAAGAGCCAAGTATTAACGTTAGTTCACGACCTAATGTTAAATCTGCAAAAAATTCTGAATCTCTTGTCTTTGTAATAATAAAAACAATTGGAAAATATAGGCCACCTAATAACAACCAGACCCAATACTGTCCGAATTGTGGTCCAATATTTAATCCAAAAATCATGAATAAAGAAACCCAACAATATAGTGATAGACCCGCAACTAAAAATAATGCTATTTTTGATATAGCAAATAGCACCTGTTTTTTAGACGCATTTTTACTATAAAAATTAGCTCTAAGTGATGCACCTAGTAGGCCACCAAATCCTGCTATGTTAGTCATTGTATTCGTTATCCAACCGCTTTGAAGAATGTATCGCCAAGAATACTTTTCTGGTAAAAATTTAACCATGACAAAATCATAAATCATCATCGGAAGGACAGCAATAAATCCAATTACCAACATTAATATAATGGATTTTACTGACTGTGATTCAAAACTTTGCTGAACTTGTTCACCATTTATATCCTTAAATATTTGTCCAACTTGGATAATAACAAAAATTAAAACTGATAAAACAAATAAAAGCTTAATTGCTGTTAATCTTTTTTTAATAAATTCATTACACGTACTAATTATTTTTTTCATTTTTTGAATCCCCCGATTTATTTTTTGTTACTTATACTCCCCCCGGAATATATAATACTATTTTTTCTTTTGTTCTACGTAACCTTCATTTCACAATAAAGTCTATATCGTTAATAAAATTAATGTAGTCTATGTAAAATTTGGTATAAAATAACTAACATCACCATAAAAATAATTTGCTTCGATCTAGTTACTATTTCTAAATTAACTCTTTTATCTACATACTAACTAATTTTAAATAAGCGCTGGTGATCATGCCAAACTGTGGACATTAATAAATAACTAATGATGTATATAGAAAAAGTTTAACATTAATTAATAATTCGACGAATTTCTAATTTTAAAGAGATTTCAAACGCTAATATTGGAATAGTTATCGCTATCCTTTAAATAGACGCTTCTAATTATGTTCGTTTATAGCTTACCCCCTCTACATTTTGTCCATTTTATTCAATATTTTTTCAGATATATGTTTATTTAAATACCTTACCACGATTTATTAACATAACCAAACATTTTGCAAAAAAATAGCACGATGATTTCCAATAAATTGGAAATCATCGTGCTTAAAATTATTCAAAAATAAAAATATTATTATTTGAGAGTAACTACTGCGCCAACTTCTTCTAAAGAAGCTTTCATTGCTTCAGCTTCGTCTTTAGAAATACCTTCTTTGATAACTGATGGAATGTTATCAACTAAACCTTTAGCGTCTTTAAGGCCTAAACCTGTAATTTCGCGAACGGCTTTGATAGCTTTAACTTTTTGGTCGCCAGCTTCTGTTAATTCAACAGTAAATTCTGATTTTTCAGCAGCAGCTTCGCCAGCACCAGCGCCAGCAGCAGCTACAGGAGCAGCAGCTGAAACACCGAATTCTTCTTCGATTGCTTTAACTAAGTCGTTTAAATCTAAAATGCTTGCTTCTTTTAAATCAGCAATGATTTTTTCTGTATCTAATGACATGTGTGTATCCTCCATTTTATGTGTACGATTTTGTGTGTACCTTTAGGTACCGATCATAGATGCTAAGTATTAAGCAGCAGGTTCTTCGTCTTTACTTTCTGCAACAGCGTTAATTGCATAAGCAACGTTGCGAACAGGTGCTTGTAATACTGAAAGTAACATTGAAAGTAAGCCATCACGACTAGGTAATGTAGCAAGAGCGTTAATTTCTTCTAACGTTGCAACTTTACCTTCAATGACACCACCTTTAATGCTAAGTGCTTCAGCAGTCTTAGCAAAATTAGCCATAATACGTGCAGGTGCAACAACATCTTCGCTAGAAAATGCGACTGCAGTAGGTCCAGAAAATACTTCTTCCATACCTTCATACCCTGCTTTTTCAGCAGCACGTACTAAAATCTTGTTTTTGATAACTTTCATTTCAACGCCTGCTTCGCGTAATTCCTTACGTAATGCAGTCACTTGTTCAACCGTTAAACCACGGTAATCCACAACAACTGCAGATGCAGCGTTATTGAATTTTTCAGTTACTTCATCCACAATTAATGCTTTTTGTGCGATAAATTCTTTACTCATAATTGATTCACCTCCTGTAGTCGTGTCAGAGCTTTTTTACAATAAAAAAACTCCGTGTCCACCAAGACACAGAGAGAGTAATACTTCACTCCTCGGCAGGTAAATTAAGGCTTGCGCCACCTGAGTCTTCGGTAGAATCATAAATTAATTGACTTCCATAAATTTAACACAGTTAGATATATGGGTCAACTAAAGAAATTTAATTATCTAATATTAGTTTTGAGCCAAGTTTAAGCTTGGACCAAATGTTGTAGCAACAGATAAATGTTTGATATAGCCACCCTTAACTGATGATGGGCGAGCTTTAACAATAACATCGTTGATAACATCAAAGTTACCAATTAATGCTGCATCATCAAATGATACTTTACCAATTGGAACATGAACATTTCCATCTCTATCAGTACGGTAAGTTACCTTGCCGGCTTTAGATTCTGAAACTGCTTTTTCAACGTCCATTGTAACAGTACCTGTTTTAGGATTAGGCATTAAACCTTTAGGTCCTAAGACACGGCCTAAACGTCCAACTTGGGCCATCATATCTGGTGTTGCAATAGCAACATCAAAATCTAACCAGCCACCAGAAATACGTTCAACCAAGTCATCATCACCAACAACGTCAGCGCCGGCTGCAAGTGCAGCTTTAGCTTTATCGCCTTTAGCGAATACAACAACAGTTTGGTCTTTACCAGTACCATTTGGAAGTACAACAGCCCCACGTAATTGTTGGTCTGCTTGTTTTGTATCTAAGTTTAAGTTGTAAGCAAGTTCAATTGTAGCGTCAAACTTAGCAAAGTCCATTTTCTTAGCTAATGCGATTGCATCAGTAATTGAATAGTTTTTACCTTCTTCAACTTGTTTTAAAGCGTCTTGATAATTTTTACCTTTTTTAGCCATCTTGAATTTTCCTCCTTGCAATATGTGGTCTAACGGATAAACCTCCCACTTGATACATCTATTTTCATAGAGTATCCGACCGAGAAGCGTGTTTGTAGTTAGGAATTAACCTTCTACAACGAATCCCATGCTTCGTGCAGTTCCTTCGATCATGCGCATTGCAGATTCAACACCTGAAGCGTTTAGATCTTGCATTTTAGTTTCAGCGATTTGTTGAACTTGAGCACTAGTTACTGTTGCAACTTTTTTAGTGTTAGGTTCGCCAGAACCACTTTCAACGCCTGCAGCTTTCTTTAAAAGAACTGCTGCGGGTGGTGTTTTTGTAACGAAATCGAATGAACGATCTTCGTAAACACTAATTACAACGGGAATTAACATACCAGCTTGGTCAGCTGTACGTGCATTGAATTCCTTTGTAAAGCCCATGATATTAATACCAGCTTGTCCTAATGCAGGACCAACCGGTGGAGCAGGAGTTGCTTTCCCTGCTGGAATTTGTAATTTAACGACGTTTGCTACTGTTTTAGCCACGTGACATACCTCCTTGTAAAATCCGTGCGTGGTAAATGGAGATATAAATTTCTCCTCCCACTGTATGCAGAACATACTAATATAATATAACACCCAGATGGGTTCCACGCAATCTTATTTATGCTTTTTCCATAAAAATGTGTAAATTGATTCATCAACTCGTTTATTTTCATGTAATAATCTGTGTGCTGCTCTTCGACCGCTCACAATAAGTTCCTGATAATTAAGCTGATTTTCAACTAAATAGCGAAGTGATAAAACACTATTAATGGAAACAGCGCCATCATTGCCATTTTTCAAATCGCCAGCAATATTTAAAAATTGTAAATTCTCCGGTAGATGCTGCATTGCCTTTTCAAAATACTGGTAGAGTGAAGTCGTTTCCACTGGACCTTTATCAGTTAAAAATAAATCTTCAATGATAGGCGTATTTTGTGCTACATTATGATCATTGTATGGTGCACCAATTGAAATGGCATGTGCCACCATTGGGACATCAGTCATATCTCTGTATTCTGTCATATAGCGTAATATACTGACACTACCCATTGAATGCCCAACAAAATCGACCTTTTCAATGGCATAAGCGCCATATAAAAATTGCATAATATAATGTAACCATAAGCTTTGTTTTTCAACAGGAGCTATATTATTTTTAAATAAAACTTGAATGAATGGTTGCGCAGATCTTAATTGACCTTCAACATGTAAACTACCATTATCATCAACTATGATAACCATATCTTTACGACCATAGCCTGCTCGTTCAAAACGGGCAATCATTGGGCCAAAAGAAAGTCGATTACCACTATAACCGTGAACAAATAGTGTTGGGGTCATCTTGTCGCTAGGTACAATTGGATCAGAGGCATCAATTGAAACATGCCCTAATCGTCTAAATTTATTCCCAATGAAAAAACTTGTGCCTGCTCCTAGACCTAACAAGCCTATCTTCAAAAGTCCCTTAGTCATTAAATCACCTTCTACTTTTGTGAGTTATCACCCTAGCCTAATAATTTATCTACTTGATCAAAGTTCAATTCTGTACTTGTTTCACGACCAAACATATCAATATCAACTTTAAGTTTTAATTTTTCATTATCAATTTCCGTTACTTTACCGATAAGGTTAGCAAATGCACCTTCAATAATTGTGACAGATTCACCAATTTCAATGTCCAATTCTTGATGACGAGCACTCATACCCAAACGACGAAGAATCAATTCTACTTCTTCAGGTAATAGTGGTGCTGGTTTACTTCCGGCCCCATGAGAACCAACGAACCCAGTTACGCCTGGTGTATTACGAACAACATACCATGATTCATCTGACATACCCATCTCAACTAAAACATATCCAGGGAATGTTTTCTTCATATCTGTTTTTTCTTTACCATTTTTAACTTCACGTTCTTCTTCTTCAGGAACAACTACACGGAAAATAAAATCTTCCATACCCATTGATTGTGCACGTGATTCAATATTTGTTTTAACTTTATTTTCGTAACCAGAGTAAGTATGTAAGACATACCAACTTTTTTCGATTGATTCCATTATATATATCTCTCCTTAAATTATCAGCTTCATTTTTCTCAAACAAAAAAAACTCCGCATCAACGAAGTTTTCTCACTTGTGTCATTATATCAAAACATCAGTTAAATAGCTATTCTTCTATGAAAATAGGGTTAAGAATGCAGAAGCACCTGAATCAACAATCCAGAAGAAAATCGCAAACATAATTGCAGTTACAACAACAGTTGTTGTATCACGACGTAGTTCCTTACCTGTTGGCCAAGTTGTTGCTTTAATTTCTACGATAACACTTTTAAGAAATGCATTAATTTTTCTCATAACTATCCCCCTATTTTGTTTCACGATGTAACGTATGTTTATTACAATATTTACAAAATTTATTTACTTCTAAGCGTTCGGTTCTGCTCGGTTTTGCAGCTACAATATAATTTCGTGAGCCACAAACGATACAAGCCAATGCTACTTTTCTTTGTGCCATGACTTTTTCTCCTTAATGTAAAGTTAACTAACGCTAACTTCGACTAACATTTTTAAAGAATACACTCATTTTACATTAAAAGAAAGAAAAAAGGAACCACCCTCTTTTCTTTCTTTCCTAATTATCGATTTTCTTTAAAAAATAACCCAAGCTTACTCTTACACCTTGAGATAGATCCTAATACCTTTTTCATATCGCACTCTAAAATAAGCGCAATTTCTTCTGGCTTTTTCATTTGATAATAAAGTAAAACAAAAGTACTTCTTTCTAACTCTGACAATTTCAATTCAAAATCATCCAATTTTTCTTGAAGGATAATTCTGTCATCTGCCAATATCTCACAATAAAACGAAGGCCGTTCACATTCACCATAAGTTTCTTCATATCGTTCCAAAGAATGCGAGTTCGCATCAGACAGCCTTTTAGTCGCTGATTGTTTGCGAATTAAACTAAAAATACAATTCGATAGACTGGTTTTAAAATACTGTCCAAACGTAATTCCTTTGTTCGGTTGGTAATTTTTTAATGCTTTAAAACAAACAGCTCTAGCCTCTTGTAAAAAATCTTCAGTATCCCATAATTTTAGATAGTATTTACGAATCATCGAATAAACCATTGGACGATATCGTTCAAATAACGGTTCAAATTTATGTTCTGCACCTAATTTAATTTGGCAAATCAATTGAAAATCTGTTTCGTTTTCAGTACTCCGGTAAGTTTCATCTAACAAGTAGACTCTCCATATCCGGGTCTCCATTTTTCAATATACCAAACATAATGACTGATTACAACAGTTGCTTAGTCATGTGATAGGTGATCACGCAATTCAGCCAGACTATCTAATTGTTCTGAGTCCCATGGTGAACGACGAACCGATGCCTCCGTTTGATATTTTTTGGCTTGTTGAGCAACTTCTTTTTTAGATTCATTAATGTCTTTGTATAACTCCCATGCAGGAATTCTTAATGCACCTTGTGAGAAAATAGTCCACTGTTCTGCTTGATCACTCGTTGCAACAGTTACCTGTGTGAGTTTAGTCTGTAACTCACCTATCATTGCTTCAATATAACTATCAGCCGTCTGACCCTCTGCTGTCCAAATAATCTCTAATCCATATTTTGTATAACTCTTTGATAGTCCTGGAACATACATTGCATCAAAGACAACGATTAACCGAGAGTCAATCTGTTTATGATAATTTGATAATTTGTGCAGTAGCAAGTCACGTGCTTCATCAAGTCGCTCTGATTGTTTCAATCGATTTAATTCTGGCCAATTACCAATCATATTATAGGCATCTACAACCAAAATTTGCTTTTTCATTATTATTTACCCCTAGAAGTAAATCCTTGATAAATAAGTAAACTGGCTGCGACACTGGCGTTTAAACTTTGAACGTGTCCAACCATTGGAATAGTCAACATACCATCACAAGCTTTTTTCAATAACGGTGAAATACCTTTACCTTCGTTACCAATTACGAGGGCTGTGGGTCCTTTAGCATCCCATTCACGATAATCTTGTCCATCCATATCTGTTCCGAAGACCCATAATCCGGCCTTTTTCAATTCATTTACAGTATTTACCAAATTAGTTACGCGAGCAACTGGCATATATTCAATTGCACCTGTTGACGTCTTAGCAACTGTTGACGTTAAACCGACTGCGCGACGTTTTGGAATAATAATTCCATGTACACCCGCAGCATCGGCTGTTCTCATAATTGATCCTAAGTTATGTGGATCTTCAACATTATCTAAAATAAGGAAAAATGGTGGTTCATCTTTATCAGCTGCACTTTTGAAAAGATCTTCAATAGTTGCATATTCAAATGCGGCAACTGCTACAATAACGCCTTGGTGATTTTGTTGATCTGATAATAAATCTAATTTACTTTTAGGAACTAGTTGTGTGATAATACCTTTTTTCTTAGCTAACTGTTCAATACCACTTAAAACATCTGATTTTAATCCAGTTTGTAAAAATAATTTGTTAATTGATTGATTACTTTTTAACGCTGCTTCTACAGGGTGACGACCAATAATAAAATCGCCAGCCTCTTCACTACTTCTTGGTTGTCCCATTTAAGTTCTCCTTTTCAACGGTGTTAATACACCATTTTGCCAATTCGGCCAATCTATCGTTTTGATTACTCAAAAATAAGTAGCCAAACAATGCTTCAAATCCAGTTGAAATACGATACGTTATTACTGATGTATTTTTAGCTGAAGTATGACTTTTAGCATTACGTCCACGTTTAAAGTAGTCTATTTCTTCTTCAGTTAAAATATTATTTTCTGTCATTTTATCTATCAAGAAAGCTTGTGCTTTGGCTGATACATAATGTGTTGCTTGATGGTGTAATTGAGTTGGTCTTGTAAGTCCTTGTACAAGTAAGTGTTTACGAACAAATACTTCATAAATACCATCGCCCATATAAGCTAACGCAATCCCATTCATTTGTTGATAATCTGCATTATTTTCCATTAGTCTTTTCTCCATCTAGTTCCTTGTGGTGTGTCTTCCAAAATAATTCCTTCTGCTGCAAGTTGATCTCGAATTTCATCGCTTTTTTGAAAATCTTTTTGTTTCTTAGCTTCTATTCTTTGTGCAATTAATTTTTCAACTCTGATATCTAGAGCATCAGCTACTTGTCCAAAAGCTAATCCAAAAACTGATGTCATTTCTTTAAAAATTTCTAACAAGTGATTAATTGAATCTCGTTCCACTTGTTTGTTTTCAGAATAGACATTCATTTTCTTAGCTAAATCATAGATAACTGCAATACCATTTTGTGAATTAAAATCATCATCCATAGCAGTTTCAAAATTGGATAAGCTCTCATTAATTTGATTTTCTATTAATTTATTTTCTCCTGAAATAGCATCGTTCAATCGATAAGTTAAGTTATCAAATGCTGTTTTCAATTTATTTAAATTATTAGTCGCTTCATCAATATTCGCTTGGCTATACTGAATTGGACGGCGGTAATGCGTTGTTGCCATAAAGAAACGGATAACTTGTGGATTGACTTCTTTAATCATATCATGCACCGTAACAAAATTACCTAGTGATTTACTCATTTTTTCATCATTTTCACCAATTGTTACAAATCCATTATGCATCCAATAGTTAGCAAATTTTTGACCCGTTTCAGCTTCACTTTGAGCGATTTCATTTTCATGATGTGGAAACATTAAATCCTGTCCACCACCATGAATATCAATCGTTGGACCTAGGTATTTTGTTGCCATTACAGAACACTCAATGTGCCAACCCGGACGGCCCTTACCAAATGGAGAGTTCCAAGAAAGATCATCATTTTTGACTGATTTCCAAAGTGCAAAATCAATTTCATCTTCTTTTCGAGCCGTTTCTTCAGTATCAACATGCTGACTGGCACCTTGTTCTAATTCGTTGATATTTTGATCAGATAATTTACCATAATCTGGAGATTTACGCGTTCTAAAATAAACATCCCCATCAGATACATAAGCATAACCTTTATCAATTAAATTTAATATAAATTGAATGATATCATCAATATTTTCTGTCGCCTTTGGATTTTTAGTTGCTGGTTCAATCGCCAATGCCTTGGTATCTTCCATGAAAGCAGCAATAAACTTATCGGCTAATTGTTGAACTGTTATATGGTCTTCTTTAGCAGCTTTGATCATTTTATCATCAACATCTGTAAAATTAGATACATAGTTAACTTTAAAATGACGATATTCAAAATATCGACGAATTGTATCAAACGCAATAGCACTTCGCGCATTTCCAATATGAATATAGTTATAAACGGTTGGCCCGCAAACGTACATACTAACTTTCCCAGACACAAGTGGTTTAAAAACCTCTTTTTGATTCGTTAATGTATTATAAATTGAAATCATTTTATCACCCGCCATTTAATCTTTTTGTTAAAAAAAGACGTCTTTTATATACTTATAAAAGACGTCTTCAACGTTGTTCCACTCCTTAAGATGTAGTGAACCTACATCCAACAATGAGTTAACGTTCATTACACGACTATAATTACTTTGTTCATCATAGCATTTTAAAGAGGCACTTCACAACTAACGTTTGTTTTCTCACATCACCGAAAACTTTCTAAAAAACGCCAATAAGTTGTTACTCTCTCTTATCAAAAATTATTTTGTATTCATTTCTTCTAACGTTTTGTTCAAATGAGCTAATGCTTTTTCACGACCAAGCAATTCGATTGATGCTGGTAGTTCTGGTCCATGCATTTCACGCGTTGTTGCAATACGGATTGGCATATATAATTGACGACCTTTAATTTTTGTATCTTTTTGAATTGATTTAATTGTTGCTTGGATAGCAACAGCATCAAAAATATCAATCGTTTTAATGCGTTCAGCAAATTCTTTTAAAACTGTTGGTGCTGTTTCAACAGCTAACTCTGCCTTTGCTTCATCATCAAGAACAGGTGGTTCGCTTAAAAATACTTCTGCCATTTCAGTAATTTGACCTGTATATGACATTTGTTGCTTATAAAGGCTAATTAATTTACGAGCCCATTCAATTCTTTCTGCACTTGGATCAGCTTCAATTTTACCATCTTGAATTAATTGACGTAAAGCCAAATCCATTACTTTATCTTCATCAGCTGTTTTAATATATTGATTATTAATCCATTCTAATTTTTTACCATCAAATGAAGCTGGTGACTTGCTTAAACGTTTAGGATCAAACATTTTAATCAATTCTTGGCGAGAGAAAATTTCACTTTCGCCAACTGGTGACCAGCCTAATAAGGTAATGAAGTTTACCATAGCTTCTGGCAAGTAGCCTAATTCACGATATTGTTCAATGAATTGGAGAACATTTTCATCACGTTTACTTAATTTTTTTCCTGTTTCTGTATTGATAATTAATGTCATATGTCCAAAGATAGGTGCATCCCAGCCAAATGCTTCATAAATCATCAATTGCTTAGGCGTATTGGCAATATGGTCATCCCCACGAAGAACATGCGTAATTTCCATCAAGTGATCATCAACAACAACAGCAAAGTTATATGTTGGCATACCATCACGTTTTTGAATAACAAAATCGCCACCAATAGTATTGGAATCAAAGGTAATTTCACCTTTAACAATATCTTTAAATTCGTATTTTTTGTTTGCTGGAACACGGAAACGAATAACAGGTGTTAAACCGGCAGCTTTTGACTCTGCAATTTTAGCAGTAATCTCATCATCAGACATACCTGCATATTCGTATTCATAATGTGGCATTTCATTACGTGCTTTTTGAGCATCACGGTCTGCTTCGAGTTCATCTTCTGTTTTATATGACTCGTAAGCTAAATTTTTATCCACTAATTCTTGGATTAATGGTAAATAGATATCTTTACGTTCTGATTGACGATAAGGACCAAATTCTCCTGGTTTGTCAGGACCTTCATCCCAATCCATGCCTAACCATTTTAAGTTATCTAGTTGGCTGCGTTCACCATCAGCAATATTTCTCTTTGTATCAGTATCTTCAATACGGATAACAAAAGTACCCTTTTGACTTCTCGCAAATAAGTAATTAAATAGAGCGGTACGAGCATTTCCAATGTGTAAATGTCCAGTTGGACTTGGTGCATATCTGACACGAATTTTATTTTTAGCCATGATAACGCCTCTTTCTTTTTTCTGTATTTAGTTACTACGATATAAACCGTTTATTTAAGGCTTTATTCAACTAATCTAGTTTACAATGAATCGGATAAAAAATAAAGCCAATAATCTTAGTATTGACTTTATTTCTTATCGTTTATTTTTTTCATTGAATGTAATGGTTTTGCAAAAATCATTCTTCCAGCATCCGTTTGAAGTGCACTTGTAACGACAACGTCAATTGATTTGTTTAGGAAATACTTTCCTTCTTCCACGACAACCATTGTTCCATCATCCAAATAAGCAACACCTTGTTGACGCTCAGAACCATTTTTTATTACCATAACATGTAATTGTTCTCCAGGAATAACCCGAGGTTTCAATGATTTAGCTAGTGCATTTACATTCAAAATCTGGACATTTTGAAATTCGCTAACTTTGTTTAAATTAAAATCATTTGTGACAATAACCCCATCAATCGTTTTAGCTAATTTAATTAACTTACTATCTACTTCTTCAATTTCTTCAAAATCACCTTCATACATTTCAATCGGCATGATTTTTTCATCTTGAAGTTTATTTAAAATATCTAATCCTCTACGACCCCGAACACGTTTGATACTATCAGCTGAATCTGCAATATATTGGAGTTCATATAAAACAAAATTAGGAACTAATAATGTTCCTTCAATAAAGCCAGTTTTAATCAAATCATAAATCCGGCCATCAATTAAGATATTTGTATCTAATATTTTATATTCATGATAATTATCATTGACATTACGGTCTAGTAAACTACTTTCAACGACATCACTTTTCTTATTTTTTGATGCAAATAATTTACGCCAATCCTCCAAACGATTAGTTCCTATAACAAAACCCAAGTATCCAAGTAAAAATAGTAACAAAACGGGTACAATTGTGTTCAATAGCCATATTTCTGATCGATAGAATGGTGTTGAGATTAAAATTGCAATAACCATACCAACAATAGTTGAAACACTCGCTGTTAGTAGCATCATTGGGCTTTGATTAGTTAAATAATTTTCAATATTTGCCAGTAATTTTTCTAGTGGCGTTATGATAAATAAAGATAGAATAAGAGCTAAACCGACACCTATTAAAAAATTAACAACACTATTATTTAATATACCAATCTCCGCAATACTCACTAATTTCCAAAAAAGTGGTAGCAAACTAACACCAATTCCACCGCCGACTAGTGCAACAACACCTTTAATAATATTTCTACGCATTGACAACTCCTCCTTTCTAACTAAACACTACTTTTAGTGCTTCGCTTAGTGTAGCAACACCAACAACTGTAATTCCTTTAGGTGGTGTCCATCCTGATAAATTATTTTTAGGAATAAAAATTCGTTTAAATCCAAGCTTTTGTGCTTCAGCAACCCGTTGTTCAATCCGATTAACACGTCGAATTTCACCAGTCAATCCAATTTCACCTACAAAACTGTCTGCAGGGTCTGTTTCTTTATCTCGATAACTTGACGCAATACTAACAGCAATCGCTAAATCAATAGCTGGTTCATCTAATTTTACGCCACCAGCCGCCTTAAGATAAGCATCCTGGTTCTGTAATAATAAACTTGCACGTTTTTCAAGAACGGCCATTATTAATGACACACGATTGTGATCAAGCCCTGTAGTTGTACGCTTCGCCGTTCCGTAAACTGTTGGTGTGATTAATGCTTGAACTTCAACCAAAATAGGTCGTGTTCCTTCCATAGATACAACAATAGCAGAACCTGTTGCGCCAGCCAAACGTTCTTCTAAGAAAATTTCTGATGGGTTTGCAACTTCAAATAACCCACCTTCACGCATATCAAAAATTCCAATTTCATTTGTTGAACCAAATCGGTTTTTAACAGCGCGTAAAATACGGAACGTGTGATGCATATCTCCTTCAAAATAAAGGACTGTATCAACCATATGTTCCAAAATTTTGGGACCAGCAATTGCACCACCTTTTGTTACATGTCCAACAATAAAAATCGTAATACCATTCGTTTTAGCAATTTGTAATAATTCAGCAGTTACTTCTCGAATTTGAGAAACACTGCCAACTGCAGCAGACATTTCTGGTTCTTGCATTGTTTGAATTGAGTCAATGACTACGTAATCAGGATTTAATGTCTCAATATTTTGACGAATATTACCCATATCTGTTTCAGGGTAAAGATAAAATTTCTGACCTCCAACACCGAGGCGCTGTGCACGCATTTTAATCTGAACAGCACTTTCTTCACCAGAAACATATAAGACAGTTCCGCCAGTTTGGCTTAGTTGACCAGAAACTTGTAAAAGTAATGTTGATTTACCAATGCCTGGATCACCACCAATTAAAACTAATGACCCGGGTACAACACCACCACCAAGAACACGATTTAATTCACCTAACTCAGTTTCAACACGTTCTTGTTCTGCCATTGAGATATCATCTAATAGTTCTGGTTTAACAGAAGCTCCAGTAAAACTGACACGAGCTTTACGATCTGCTTTTTGTGATTGTTCACGCTCTTCTACCATCGTGTTCCATTCGTTACAGTTAGGGCAACGACCCAAATACTTTGGTGAGGTGTATCCACAGTTTTGACATACAAATTGCGTTTTTACTTTTGCCATACAAACTCCCCACCCTTTCATTATAAATTCTATTGTTAATATTTTATCACATAAACGACAACCTGTAATTTCAATTGAAATTCTTAATCATTCTATAATAACTATTTACCTGATGAACCAAATCCGCCAATACGTTTTGTAGCGGTCACCTTTTCATTATCAACAGTTAAATAGGGCATAAAAATCCCTTGGCCTATCCGATCTCCTTTTTTTACCATTTGATCTTTTAAACTAAAATTAACAATTTGTATGAAAATTTCACCTTCATTTTTTTCGTTATTATAGTAATCAGAATCAATAACACCAATTCCATTTGGTAAAATCAGTCCACGTTTTAAGGGGCTACTTGAACGATTTGCTAATAATAAAAATTCATTATCTAGCATATACGCTTTAATTCCTGTGGGAATTAAATAAGGTTTCAAAATTTTATTTGCTTGAATGAGCTCTTCTTCAGCCACCGATTCACGATGCCTAATTAGCCATAAAACCTTTAAAAATCCACTTTTCCAGATTGAAGGTAATGTAAAATCTTCAGCTGCAGCTAAGTCATATCCTGCCGAAGTTGTTGTTGATCGAACGGGTAAGTCAATTTTCCCTGCATATTTAGTAACAATTTCAAATCCTCTTGTTTTCATTTGTTTATCCCCGTAATCTGTTTACTTTTTATCTTACCTCATTTATGACATAAATGGCTAGTTTTTGGGCATTTTTTAATGGTATAATTACATTCAAAGGGAAGGTGTTCAAATGGATTTCCAACTAAATGAAACCGATTTACGCGTGTACAACGTTAATGACGAGTTAATTAGTCGAATTAGTTTTACCATGATTAATGCTAATCAGACAATGGTCATTGAACATACTTGGGTAGCTGACAATCAGCGTCATCAAGGGCTTGCAAAAAGTACAACTGATTACTTAATTAAACAAGTTATTCTAAATCAGCAAACTATTTTACCATTATGCCCTTATACAAAGTTTTATTTTAGTGAACATCCAGAACTTTTAGAATTAATTTATACACCTAAATAAAAAATAGGAGAGTGACACACATGAATCAAGACAATTTAAAAAAATTAGTTGGACAAAAAGCTGTCGAGTTTATTAAAGACGGTATGGTTGTTGGACTTGGTACAGGCTCAACCGTTAAATTTATGGTAGATGCATTAGGTCAACGTGTTAAAAATGAAAACTTATCAATTATCGGTGTTTCAACATCAATTAGAACTGAAGAACAAGCAAAATCACTTGGTATTCCAGTTAAATCAGTTGATGAAGTTGACCACATTGATTTAACAATTGATGGTGCAGATGAAATTGATGACCATTTCCAAGGTATTAAAGGTGGCGGTGCTGCTCATTTATTTGAAAAAATTGTTGCTATTAATTCAAATCAAAATATGTGGATTGTTGATGAAAGTAAAATGGTTCATACGTTGGGTAAATTCCCTCTTCCCGTTGAAGTTATCCCTTACGGTAGTCATCAATTATTCAAAAAATTAGAAGCTAAAGGATTTAATCCCAAATTTAGAACTGTTGATAATGAAAATGTTTTAACTGACTCTAAAAATTTTGTCATCGATTTATATTTAGGTGAAATAAACGATCCTGCTAGCATACAAGATTATTTAGCTAAACAAGTTGGTGTTGTAGAACAAGGTCTATTTTTAGATTGTGTAAATACGGTTATCGTTGGACGTCAAGATGGTCCTGAAGTTTTACACGCACGTTCTGACACCTTTACAATTAAATAATTCTAAAGAAGAGCTAATTTTTATTGGCTCTTTTTAAATACGCAAATTGATTTTATTTAAAAATGAGAATTTTCTTTTCTTTTTAACATTGTTTACTAATCTAACGAGATATATTATAATAGCCACAGTACTTAAATCTTATATAGGAGTGTGATTTTTTTGACACAATCAATTAGTTCAGAACAACTCGCAAAATTCCAAAAAAATTTACATGCACGTGAAAGCCATGAAGTTATTGAACGTGCCGTTACAAAAAATGGTATTTTAGCAAATAGTTACGATTTAAAAGCCCAAGCTAAAATGGAACCTGTTTTCTCAATTGATCTGGATGTTGGTAATGTTTCTAACCAAAAGCAATCAGGTCGTTGTTGGATGTTCGCCGCATTAAATACAATGCGTCATGACATGAAAACAAATTTTAAAGTTGCCAAAGATTTTGAATTGTCACAAAATTTCACTTACTTCTGGGATAAACTTGAAAAAGCAAATTACTTTTATCAAAATGTTCTTGAAACAGCTGATAAACCAACTAGTGACCGTACCGTTTCATGGTTAATGACAACTCCACAACAAGATGGCGGCCAATGGGATATGATCGTTGCAATTATTGAAAAATATGGTGTTGTTCCTCAATCTGTGATGCCTGAAACATATAATAGTTCTAAATCAAGCGAAATCAATTCAACTTTAAACTTAAAATTAAGAAAAGATGCTGTTGATTTACGTGAACTCGTTGCTGCCGGAACAAGTTCAAAAGAAATTGAAGTCGTCAAAGAAGCTAAACTTACTGAAATTTATCGTTTATTAGCATACAGTTTTGGTGAACCTCCTGCAACATTTGACTTTGAATATCGTGATTCTGATAATGAATATCATATTGATAAAAATTTAACACCAAAAACATTCTATGAAAAATTTATCGGTTGGGACTTAGATGAATACGTCTCAATCATTAATGGTCCAACAGATGATAAACCTTACAATAATATGTACACAGTTGATCGTCTTGGAAATGTTGTTGATGGGCGTCCTATTCGCCATTTAAACATTAACATGGCTGATTTTAGAGATGTTGCCATCAAACAATTACAATCTGGCGAGAGCGTCTGGTTCGGTTGTGATGTTGGTCAATCGTCTGAACGCCAAATTGGTATTATGGATACTGAACTTTATCATAAAGATGAATTGTTCAATATTGATCTAGCTTTATCAAAAGCTGAACGCCTTGATTACGGTGAGAGTCTAATGACTCATGCTATGGTTCTAACAGGTGTTGATTTGGTTAATGATCAAGCAACCAAATGGAAAGTTGAAAACTCATGGGGCGAAAAAGTTGGTAATAAAGGCTTCTTCGTTATGAGTGATGACTGGATGGAAGAATATTGTTATCAAGTTGTCGTTAACAAAAAATTCTTACCAGAAAAATTACAAGCTATTCTAAAAGAAGAACCTAAAGTCCTTGCTCCTTGGGATCCAATGGGTGCATTAGCATAATTAAAAAAGTAACAACAATATTGAATTGTTGTTACTTTTTTTGTGTTAAAATTTTTTTGCTTTTAATTGTTAAATCATCATTTAATGTATACCAAATAGGGACACCATTCGGAACCTCAACGCCATCAATATCTGCATCTGAAATATTTTCTAAATATTTTATCAATACCCTAAGTGTACTGCCATGTGCGACAATCAACTGGTTATTACCTTGTCTTAACTCTGGGGCAATGACATCTTGCCAGTAAGGTAAAATCCGTTTAAATGCCATTTCTAAGCTTTCTGATGTTGGTAAGCTACTTTTAACACGTTGCTTGTACCGTCTATCATTATCAGGTACAGATAAACTAGGTGGGATAGTCGTATAACTACGGCGCCATTGGGCTACTTGTTTAATACCGTAGATACGTTTGGTTTCATCTTTATTTAAACCGCGCAAGGCACCATAATGTCGTTCATTAAGACGCCAATTTTTCTGTATTGGAATCCAAAGTTGATTCATTTCTTCCATCATAATATTACTCGTTTTAATAGCTCGTTTTAAGACAGATGTATGAACCTGTGAAAATTGAATATTTGTATTAAGAATAACTGTTCCTGCAACTCTAGCTTCAGCGATGCCCTTAGCCGTTAATGGAACATCTGTCCAACCGGTGTATTCATTATTTTGATTTGCTAGACTCTCACCATGTCTTACCATGACTAATTCAACCATTATTAAAACCTTCTTCACTCTTCATTAATACTCATTATAACAAAAAAGACTTAAAACAACATTGTTGTCTTAAGTCTTTTAATTATTTATTTTACTCGACCAGCAAAATCTGGTTTCCAGTAAGCACTCATTGTGCTAATTTTAACATTTTGTCCTTCAGTTGGAGCTTCAGCAAATTGACTTCCACCTAAGTAGATAGCAACATGGTATGATGATCCTTTTGATCCCCAGAAAAGTAAGTCTCCAGGTTGTGCTTGAGAAACTGATTCATAGCTAACTTGTCCTTCTTGAGCAACAGTGTAGCCACCAATAGATTTTCCAGCAGCATGAGCATAAACATAACTAGTAAATCCTGAACAATCAAAACCGCTCAATGATTTTCCGCCCCATACATATGGGATGCTCTTTGTTGTTAATGATCTTGCTAGAGCAGTAATACTACTTGTATCAAGACTTGAAGCACTCACAGCACTTGTTGCTGCTTTTTTACTTGAACTATTTGTAGTTGAAGTTGTGACAGCTTTTTCACTTGAAGCTGAAGTATTTGAGCTTTTTACTGCTTTATTACTTGAAGTATCTGTACTTGCAGCTTCAGTTGCTTTTGATGCAGCTGCATCTGCTGCTGCTGCATCGTTCTTTTCATTTGCTGCTTTAGTTTCTGCTGCTGCTTTTTCAGCAGCTTTTTCTGCTGCTTTTGCTTTATCGATAGATGATTGTGTATCTGATTTTTTTGTATCAATTTGTGCTTTTAATGTATTTGCGTTTGCTTGTTTAACCGCTAGTTCAGCTTGTTTGTTTGTATATTCTTTAACTGTTTTTTGTTGATCTGCAGCCTTTTCATCTAATTCAACTTTAGAAGATTTAACTTCTGCTTTATCAGCTTTTTGTTGTTTAGCAGCTTTTTGACCAGCACCAACTAATGTTGTAACTGTTCCCACACGTTTGAAGGCATCAACAACACTTTTTGAATCTGAAACAAATTCAACCATGCTTGCTGTACTTCCATCAACTTGTAAAGCACGTGTTTGATCAGCTAATTGTGAATCTCTTTGTGAAATTTCAACATTTAATCTGCTGATCTTCTTACCTAATTTGTATTGATCTGATTCAAGTTTTGCAGCTGTATCTTTAGCATCCTTAACTTCAGCTTGAGTTGAAGTAATTTCACTATTAATTGTTGCTAATTTTGCAGCAACTTTAGTGCTCTTGCTATTTAATTTAGCAATCGTGCTTGTTAGTTCAGTTACACTATCTGAAGCGTTAGCTTGTTCTGCAACTGCGCTCATTCCAATAAGTGTAGCTGTCATCATCATTACTTTAGCAATTTTACTATTAATTTTCAAAAGGCACTCTCCTAGTTGATTTCATAATTATTATTTAATTTTAGCGTATTCGTTTTTCTCGACTAGAATAGAATAGCACGGTTCTTAGGTACATACCATTACGGTTAGTTTACATTCGAATTTAATTTACATCTTTTAATTTCAGTATGATTACACAAATGTTACAAAAGGCCATTTCCATTGTTTTTATCCCTCTTATTTGTTGTTAAATAGGCATTTACGAGTTCTATATTAAAATGACAAAAGCGTAATACAATTAGTCGTTTTTCACTGATTTAACATTACTTAATTAATCAAAGTTGTCCTTTTCATTCTTTTACATTTTTTCAATTATTTAATAATACCGTAAGAAAAAATTTTTTTTGCTTTTTATCCCTTTTTTTATCGTATAATCAGCTTAATTAATGTAATGAAAGGTATGAATAAATATGGCTAAAAATAATAACTTGGGAATGCCATCTCCAATAAAAGGCAGTTCTCAAAGCAATAAAAATAAGCATCCAATACTGTGGACACTATTGATAATTATGATTTTAGGTATTGCTTCTGGAGGTGTATATGCCTATTCAGTATTCACACATACTGAAGATACCGTCGCAAAAACTTACAAGAAAACCAAAGCAAAAAAATTAAGAAATGTTTCCAGTATTTTGAGTGAGAAAAAACCTTTTTCAATTCTATTAATGGGGACTGATACTGGCGCACTTGGTCGAAGTGATACAGGACGCACGGATACAATGATCGTTGCAACAGTTAATCCAACAACAAATAAAACTACCTTAACAAGTATTCCTCGTGATACTCAAGTTAAAATTGACGGAAGTGATGAAAGCTCTTCAAAAATAAACAGTGCCTATACCTATGGTGGCAAAGATGGTTCAACATCTGCTGTTAATACTGTTCAAAATTTATTAGATATCCCAATTGATTATTATATGTTAATTAACATGAATGGATTAAAGAAAATTGTTGATACCGTTGGTGGTGTTGATGTCAAACCATTACTTTCATTTAAACTTGAAGGAACTCATTATAAAAAAGGTAAGACAATCCATTTAAACGGCAAACAAGCCTTAGCTTATACGCGAATGCGTCATTCAGATCCACTAGGTGATTATGGCCGTCAAAAACGTCAAAAACAGATTATTACAGCAATTACCGGAAAAGCTAAATCTGTAAATTCACTCGCAAACTACAAAAAATTATTAAAAACAATTGACGGAAACATGGTAACTGATCTTAGTTTTAATGATATGCTCACAGTAGAAACAAACTACAGCGCCGCTACAGAATCAATTCACTCTGATTTCTTGCAAGGAGTAAGTACAGATGTTGATGGTCTTTCATATGAAGTTCCAACATCGACTGAAAAGAAACGCGTCTCAAATGCTATTCGTTCTCAATTAGGTTTAAACAAATCAACACAAGCCTTTACTAGTTTAGAACAGCAACTCTCTAAATAAATAGATATAAAAAAGAAACGGACCTCAATTAAAATTTGAGGTCCGTTTCTTTTTTACCAATTTTCTAAAAACTTTTGGTATTTCATTTCTCTTTGTTCAATAAGTTCATTAGATGATTTAGTCGCTAGGTTCTTCAGCAATTCATTTAGACTACTGTCCATTAGACTTATTGTTGCTGCCTGATTAGTTTCTGGCAATACCACATCAATCAATCCAATATTAAATAACTCAGTAGCCGTCATTGGCAAACTTGTTTCAATCTCATTTGGATTAGTTTTCTTCAAAATAGCACTAACGGCTTCTGGAGATGCTACTGAAAATAAGCTATTTTCAACCATCATAATAGCATTTGCATTTGCTAAAGCCAGTGCACCACCGCTTTGACCTTCACCTAAAAAAATGGCAATATTCGGCACTTGTAATGCACCCATTTTTAAAATCATTTCAGAAATAATATAGCTCTGTCCTGTTTGTTCTGATTTAACGCTGGCATCTGCGCCGGGCATATTAATTAGCGTTACAACAGGTCGCTTAAATTTTTCAGCTTCATTTAGTAATCGCATTGCTTTTCGATACCCACTTGGCTTCACGGCACCAAAATTATAGGCTAAACGTTCTTCTAAATTTACGCCCCGATTAATGCCAATAACTGTCACTGGGCACTTATGAAAAAGTCCAATCCCACCAATAATGGAAGCATCCTCTTCGCCAACTCGATCACCATGATTTTCGAAAAACACATCAAATAGACTAGAAATAATAAATTTAGCACTTAATCTATCATTCGATCGAACTTTTTTTAAAAAATCTGAGTCCATTTTTAATATCCCCTCACACGTGTAATAGTAGTAGCTGACTAAGAATCTGTTTTATGTTTTTCCGATCAATAACCTGATCAACAAATCCATTTTCATATAAACCTTCTGCTGTTTGAAAATTAGCAGGTAGCTTTTCATTTGTCGTCTGTTTAATCACTCTTTCACCAGCAAAGCCAATTTTAGCTTGTTTTTCAGCTAATACAATATCGTTATTTAGTGCAAAGCTAGCACTGACACCACCCATTGTTGGATCCGTCAATAGGGACATGACTAATAACCCTGCATTATCTAGTTTTTGTTTCATGTAAAGAATCGAATTCATTTGTAATAACGAATAAATTCCCTCTTGCATTCTTGCACCACCAGAAGCAGTAACGATTACAAATGGCAGTCGTTTATCTAATGCGACTTGCATCCCTAACTTAATTCTAGTCCCTGCCGTCGTATTCAATGATCCCATCATAAAAAAACTATCCATTACTGCTAAAATCAATGGTTGTTGATCAATGCTACCTTCACCGACAATAACGGCTTCATCAGATGTCGTTGAACGCTTAGCACGTTCCAGTTTTTCTGAGTAACCTGGAAATTGTGCTTTATTTTCTGTTTTATTTGCTACATTTATTACCTCAAAACCGTTTTCATCTGTTAAAATAGCAATTCTCTCCATAGCAGTCAAGCGTTTATAAGTTTGGCATTTAGGACAAATAAAATAAGGTGCCCATTCACTTTCATGTAAATGCGTCCCACAATTTCGGCACTTTTGCCATTGATTTGTCTTTGGATAATGACTCATTACCGCCACCGCCTTTAAATTTTGCTATCAATTGAAATGGTATTTTCAATAAATTCTTGTGATTTTATAATTATTTTTAATTGCGTTAAATTAGTTTCAATTCCTGAAATATAAATTGATTCAAGTGATTTTTGCATTTTTAAAATAGCTAATTCTCTCGTTTCAGCATGACAAATAATTTTTGCTAATAGTCCGTCATAGAAAGCAGAGATGGTGTCACCGACACCATAACCCGTTTCAATTCGAATATCTTTAGGAAAATCAAAACATGTAATTTTAGTTTTCACACTTGGAATTAAGGATAATCGACATTCGATTGCATGTCCATTCATTTCTACATCATTATTCAATACTTCTTTACCTTCAGCAACTAACAACTGTTGTTGAACAACATCCATTTTAACAGTTTCTTCAGTAACACCATGTTCGACTTGCAATCGTGTATTCATTTCTAAAAAATAAAATTGATTATTCGCAAATAAAAATTCTACAGTTCCTAATCCAACGTAATGTAAATTTTTGATTAACTGACGCGTAAAATAGTAGAGTTGGCTTTGTTGCTCACTAGTTAAGACAACTGATGGGCTTTCTTCAATCACTTTTTGTCGGTGATTTTGCAAGCTACAATCCCGATTTCCTAACACTTGAACATGGTGCCCATCACCGATAATTTGCACTTCTATATGCCGCGCGTTTATCAATTTTTTTTCAAGATAAAAACTTCCCTCAGCAAAAGAAGCCTTTGCTTCTTGCTGAACAATCTCAGCGCCAGATAACAAATCAGATTTCCTTTCAACTGCTCTGATACCCTTGCCGCCTCCGCCATGTGAAGCTTTAATTAATAGTGGGAATCCAATTTTATTTGCTTGCTCAATCAATTCTTCGTTAGAAGTAATTAAATCAGATCCAGGAATAACGGGTACCCCTTTCTCAATTGCTAACAAACGAGATTTATCTTTATCTGCTAGTTGCTGGATTAATTCCGCTTCCGGACCAATAAAAGTAATACCACATTCCATACACATTTGTGCAAAATGCGCATCTTCTGATAGAAACCCGTATCCTGGATGAATTGCATCAACATTTAAACTTAATGCTGCCATCAATATACTCTCTCGATTTAAATAAGAATCTTTTGCTAAGGCTGGCCCAATGCAAATTTTTTCATCAGCAAGTTCAACAAATCGACTTTGTGCATCCACTGTTGAATAAATAGCGACCGTTTGTATATTTAATTTTTGGCAAGCGCGAATAATTCGTTCAGCCACTTCTCCACGATTCGCTATTAAAATTTTTCGAAACAAATGACTCACCTATCCATCTATTCTAATTTTAAGTAACTCTTGATCAAATTCGACTAATTCACCATCATCTACTAGTTGTTCAAGTACGATACCTGTCACTGGCGATTGGATATCATTGTATAATTTCATACTTTCAATTTGAGCAATAACCTGCTTTTTAATAATTTTAGTCCCAATTGTTCCCATTTTATCAAAATGAACTAACCCAACAAGTGGGCTTTTAACGATAAAAATGGTGTCACTATCATCTTCTTGTATATTTGTTGCTACTTTTATTTTTTCGGCTGTTTTTTCTTGATCTACAACTACTTTAAAGTCACCATCTTCAATTTCAACATGAGAAAATGGCATTGTCGCAATTTTATCTAATAATTGATTAATTTCATTAAATTTCATTAATTTGCACACACCTTAAATTTTTATTAGTAAACTTCCATATGCTAAGCCAGCTCCAAATCCAGTTAATAAAACTGTACCACCCGTAAACCCTTGTTGAATTGCTTCATTTAGGGCCATTGGAATCCCGGCTGAAGATGTATTTCCGTGATGAATAACACTTGTTGCAAATTTTTCAATTGGCATCCCTAACTCATCAGCAATTGTTTCAATAATTCTTAAATTTGCTTGATGGCAAACAACCAAATCAATATCACTTGTTTTTAACTTATTATCTTTAAGTAATTGTTTCATCTGATTAGGCACAACTGTTGTAGCAAATTCAAACACATCTCGTCCCTCTTGGAAAAATGCATCTATTGTTGGATAATTATCTTCATTAACATCACTTAATGGTTCAATACGTCCACTATGAATAACATCCTTTTTTTGCCCATTTGTTTCTATTTTTTCAGCAATAAAGCTTTCATCCGCTGAATTATTTGAGGCTTCAAGAAGAGCACCACCTGCACCGTCTCCAAAAAATACAGCGCTTGTTCGATCCTTAAAATCCATCATTTTTGAGTTAACTTCTGCACTAATCACAATTGCCCGTTTGTATTGCCCTGTACGTAAAAACTTTTCTGCGGTACTCATAGCAAATATAAATCCCGCACAAGCAGCGCTAATATCGAAAGCAAAGGCGTTCATTGCGCCAATATTTCCTTGAACAATCGCAGCTGTCGATGGTGTTAAGGCGTCTGGCGAAATTGTGGAAATAATAATTAAATCAATATCTGTGGCTTCATACCCAGATTTAAGTAAAAGTTCATTTGCTACTTTTGTACTCAAATCTGATGTATTTTCATCAATTGCATAGTGTCGTGTTTTAATCCCAGTATGCGCCACTATCCATTCATCCGAGGTTGGCATAAATTTAGCTAATTCATTATTTGTCACAATTCGTTCCGGCACAAAATGTGCCATATTTTTTATTTTGACATAATTATTCAATTTACCCATTCTCCCAGTCGTTAAGTTTAATTCATTCTATTTTATCAATAATCGCAAAATTAAGACACCAAAATAATTAACGCTTAATAATTCTTTAATTTCATAATACGCCAGTATGGCAATCTTTCATTAAAAAAAGCACTAAACCCCATAGTAACAAGGTCGAGTGCTTTTAAGTAAAACTATTATGCGAGTAAATGGATTCGAACCATCACGGGATATTATCCCACCAGATCCTTAGTCTGACGCGTCTGCCAATTCCGCCATACTCGCAAGAACAATCATAATTGTAGCAAAAATTGTTCCTTGTTACAAGTCCCATTTAAAATAAATTAGTATTCCATTAAAATTAACTTACTTCGACACTTCGAGCAAACGTAGCGTGACAGGTTAATTTTTCTTTGTCGTTGATACTGTTGTCCACAATTAGAGCATTGATAGTGAATAACTCTTTTCTTTTTAGCCTGTTTTGGACCAAGAGGGGCAAACCGGCTACCACCTACAATTGTCAGTAGCTGTTTGAAATCATGATCACGATGTTGATAACCCTTTTTAGCAATATGCAGATGATAATGACATAATTCATGCTTGATAACACCTATTAAAATATCCTCACCATGTTCCGTCAGCATTTTAGGATTAATTTCAATATTATGGTCATTTAATCGATACCGTCCACCCGTCGTTCGTAGTCTTTTATTAAATGTTGCTTTGTGGATAAATGGCTGCTTAAAAAAAGTTGTGGATAAGTTTTGAACTAAAGCTGTTAATTCAAAATCAGTCATCTTATTTATCCGTTGGTCGTTTCATTGTTAACTGAACGCGATTACGTTTCAAATCAACTTCCATTACCCACACTGTAACTATGTCCCCAACCGCAACCACTTCACTTGGTTTCTTAACGAACTTATCTGTTAATTGTGAAATGTGGACAAGTCCATCTTGTTTAACACCAATATCTACAAACGCACCAAAATCAATTACGTTCCGAACGGTTCCTTGTAATGACATGCCGGGTTCTAAGTCCTCAATTGTTAACACATCGTGTCGTAGTAACGGTGCCGGCATATCGTCACGTAAATCACGGCCTGGTTTTTGTAAACTAGCTAGAATATCTGCTACTGTTTCCACACCACTACCCACAACTTGTGCCAAATTTTCAGCATTTGTCTGTGCTAATTGGTCATTTGTCTCAGTTTTACCCAAATTAGTTATTTTTATCCCCAATTCTTTCAACAAAATCTTTGTTAGTGGATAACTTTCAGGATGAATATCAGTATTATCTAAAATGTTATCCCCAGAAACAATACGTAAAAATCCAATTGCTTGTTCATAAGCTTTTGGTCCTAAGCGTGGTACTTTCTTAAGTTGTTGACGCTTCGTAAATTTACCATTTTCGTCACGATAAGTAACAACATTTTTAGCAATTGTTAAATTTAATCCAGAAATTTTTGTTAATAGCTCTGAACTAGCTGTATTTAAATTAACCCCAACTTTATTCACAGCATCTTCAATCACGACATCTAACTGTGCATCCAATTTTTTTTCAGCAACATCATGTTGATACTGACCGACTCCAACAGATTTAGGATCAATCTTAATTAATTCAGCCAAAGGATCTTGCAATCTACGGCCGATACTAATAGCAGAGCGTTCTTCAACGTGAAGTTCTGGGAATTCATCACGAGCTGCTTGACTAGCTGAATAAACCGATGCCCCAGCCTCATTTACAATGACATAAAAAATTGGCCGTTCGATTTCTTTTAAAATATCTGAAACAAATTGTTCAGATTCTCGACTTGCTGTTCCATTTCCAATTGCAATCATTTCAACTTGGTATTTTTCAAGGAACTGTTTAAATTGTCCAGCAGCTGCGGCACGTTTTTCACCATTTGCAGGTTTATGTGGATAAATTACCAATTTGTCTAAGAATTTACCTGTACCATCCACGATGGCTAACTTACAGCCTGTTCGATAGGCTGGATCAAAACCTAAAACAACTTTCCCTTTTAATGGTGCTTGCATAAGTAAATGGTATAAGTTATCCCCAAACACATTAATAGCTTGTTCTTCAGCAACCTCTGTCATACCTTTACGAATTTCACGCTCAATTGATGGTTTAATAAAGCGTTTATAACTATCTTGATACGCATTTTCAATGATTGGTACAGCGTCACCACTATTTTTCCCAATAATTCTAAAATGCATAAATGTCATAATTGCTTGTTCTGGTACAACAACGGAAGCTTTTAAGATTCCCTCTTTTTCACCACGATTAATTGCCAGTACACGATGCGGAACGACTGATTTTAAAGATTCACTAAACTCATAGTAATCACGATAAATACCTTTTTCGTCTTTTTCTTCAGCTTTAACTTTTGCTTCAAACAAACTATCTTTTTGAGTTACTTTACGAATCCACTCACGATATTCGGCACTTTCACCAAATGCTTCAGCTAAAATTTCATGTACCCCAGCAAAAACGTCTTCTTCAGTTAAAATTTCAGCATCAACATTAATAAATGTGCTTGCTTTCTGATTAATTTCAGCTGCTGTTTGGGGGAATGTCAACAACCATTTGGCAAATGGTTCTAATCCAGCCTCTTTGGCAATAGTGGCCTTAGTACGACGTTTTTGTTTAAAAGGTAAATAATAATCTTCAATCTGTTGCAATTTTTTTGCTAAACTAATTTTATTTTTTAAAGCTTCTGTTAAATTACCTTGTTCTTCAATTATGTGGATAACTTCTGCTTTACGTTTTTCTAAACTCTCAACATGTTTATAAGTTGTCTCAATTTCACGAATTTGAACTTCGTCTAAACTATCTGTTCTTTCTTTTCGATATCGTGCAATAAATGGAACAGTATTTCCTTCATCAAGCATCCCTAAAACTGCGTTAATTTGTTTTTCTCGATACTGATTTAGCTCTTTTAATACTAACGGCATAATGTTTTTTTCCATGATAACGACCTCAATTCGAATATTTTTTGTTCATAAAAAAGAGACTAATAATAGGCGTCAGTACAACCATTCCTAATATCAATCTCTTTAATTAAATTTAACCTAAAATTTGTTGCATGATACGTTGCATCATATCAGTTGTTTGCGTCATTCCTTTATCTTGTTTTTCTTCTGAAGCTTTAAATGCATCAACCTCGACAAGATGTTTCTCAACATTAATACTACTTGTCATCTCATCGCAACCTTCAACAAAAGTACGATAACCACTAATTAATTTTTTATGTTTTCCCAAAACAGGAATGGGTACTTGTAAATCATCTAATTTGCTTAAATTTTCTTGGTAACTTGCTGTACCTTCAACAAATTTTTCTTTAGTAGTTGTGAATTCATCATCTGAAACAATAGAAAAGTCACCTGCAGTAATGGCTTTTTCCATTACTTCGTAATGATCATTTAAAGAATTACCCATTTCTTCAGTTGCTTGCGCAACATCATTTAACGCATTGATATAATAATTTACATTAACTCTTTTTTTCAAGATATAAACTTCCTTTTATTTATTTTTTCTGAATAATCGTTGGCCAAGCTTCACAATTTCAACAATCACAATAATTGAGAATGATCCCGCTAAAACAATACCCCATTGATACATATCTAAATGGCTAACATGGAACATTTTATTTAATCCGGGGATTAAAATAGTTGCTGCGAGCAACGCAAATGATGCCAAAATTGACCAATTAAACGTCACATTTTTAAAGATATTACGGTTGAAGATTGACCCATGGATTGATTTAACATTGAATGCATGGAATAACTGAATTAATCCTAATGTTGCAAAAGCCATTGTTAAAGCATCTGCATGAATTAATTTATCACCCATATGAACAGGATACGTTAAAGCCAACCAATAAACAAATAATGTTATAGCCCCTTCTAAGATACCTTGATAAATAATACTTGGCATCACACCACCAGAGAAGAAGTTTGATTTACGTCCACGTGGTTTTTGATCCATCAATCCTTTTTCAGCAGGTTCTACACCAAGTGCAATTGCGGGAAATGTATCTGTTACCAAGTTAATCCACAAAATATGGACTGGTGCCAAAATACTCCAACCCATCATTGTCATAACAAACAAGGTTAATACTTCACCTAAGTTTGCAGAAAGTAAATATTGAATTGATTTTTGAATATTAGAAAAGACTTTTCGTCCTTCCTTAACAGCAAAAACAATTGTCGCAAAATTATCATCAGCGAGAACCATATCTGAAGCACCTTTAGATACTTCAGTTCCTGTAATACCCATCCCAATTCCAATATCAGCCGATTTCAAAGCTGGCGCATCGTTCACACCATCACCAGTCATAGCAACCACTTGATTCTTTTTCTGCCATGCTTTAACAATTCGCACTTTATGTTCAGGCGATACCCTTGCATATACAGAATATTGTTCAACCTTATTTTCAAATTCTGAGTCTGATAAATCATCTAATTCAGAACCAGAAATAATTGCTTCATGTTGTCCAGCTTCAACAATTCCTAATCGAACTGCAATAGCTTCGGCAGTATCGCGATGATCGCCTGTAATCATCAAAGGACGGATCCCGGCTTTCTTAGCTTCGCTAACTGCAGCAGCAGCTTCTGGTCGCTCTGGATCAATCATTCCAACTAATCCAGCAAAAATCAAATCATTTTCCACAGTTTCTGAATCTAATACCGCTGGAATTGCAGGCATTTCACGATACGCGAATGCTAACACGCGTAATGCTTGCGTTGCCATATCATGATTATTAGTCATAATATAATCTAGCTGTGCATCAGTTATCGGTTTAATTTCGCCATTTTCAATATAACGTGTTACCCGTTTTAATAGTTGATCGGGAGCACCCTTAACAGCAACAAAAAAAGATTTATCCTCATTTTTTTGAATTGTTGACATCAATTTACGTTCTGAATCAAATGGAACTTCAGCAACTCGAGGTTCACTGCTTAATAATGCATCCACATCTAATCCATGATCTAAATGATATTGAATTAGAGCCGTCTCTGTTGGGTCACCAATTAAATTGCCCTCAGATGTTTGTTTTGTGTCATTACTGAAAGACATCACCTGGTATAGTGGACTTTCTAAATTTGTTTCCACCTTATCGGCATCTAATAACTCATTATTTATAAATATTTTTTCAACAGTCATTTGATTTAACGTTAATGTACCCGTCTTATCTGATGCAATAATGTCAGTACTACCAAGTGTTTCAACTGCTGGTAATTTTCTAACAATCGCATTTCTTTTTGCCATCTTTTGTGTTCCAAGTGCTAAAATAATTGTAACAATAGCTGGTAATCCTTCTGGAATTGCAGCTACAGCTAATGAAATCGCAATTAACAACATATCAATGACACTATTATCTCCATTTTGTAGACCAACGAAGAAAACAATAACAGCAATAATTAATATTAAAATAGTTAATGTTTTACCTAATTGGTTAAGATTATCTTGTAGTGGTGTTTTCATTTCATCGGCAGAATTGAGCATTCCTGCAATACGTCCAACTTCAGTGTTCATCCCTGTTCCAACAACGATTCCTTCACCACGCCCATAAGTTACATTACTATTCATAAACGCCATATTATGGCGATCGCCAATACCAGCATCTTCATCATTTAATAAATTTAAACTTTTATCAACAGGTACTGATTCACCAGTTAAAGCAGATTCTTCAATTTTAAGAGAAGCAATCTGTGTTAAACGTAAATCTGCTGGAATAACATCCCCTGCTTCAAGTAAAACAATATCTCCAGGTACTAAATTTTCACTTTTTACAGTTTCAATTTGCCCATTTCGTTTTACATTTGCGTTAGGTGTCGACATTTCTTTTAACGCATTAATTGCCTCTTCAGCCTTAGATTCTTGAAAAACACCGAATACAGCGTTTAAAACAACAACTAACATGATGATAATTGCGTCCACAACTTCACCTGATGATGCCGCAATTAACGCAGCCACAATTAAAACGATTATCATGAAATCTTTAAACTGATCAAAGAATTTTTGTAATATTGTTTTACGTTTACCTTCTGACAACTGATTCAATCCATACTTGTCTGTTCTTTCTTTAACCTCTTGGGTTGTTAACCCTGCCAAATCTGTCTTTTGGCCTGCTAAAACTTCGTCAACTGATTGTGCGTAAATCCTTTTTGTCATAGTAATCCTCCTTATAATAGTTTCACAAAATACAAAAAAAGACCTATGTATGTTGCAGAACTTTAAACATACATAAGTCTCACTATTTAAGGCAATACCAGAAAAAGAACTTTCTTGTTGGTGACATTGCCGCGGATAACCGCCAGTTACTCCCCTATGATTTCTTTAATTATAACTGAAATGAAACAGCTTACGCAACTATTTACTTCCAAAAAGAATCATAAACAGTAATTGGCAGATGTCGTTTGTGTTCTGTCTTTAAATACCAATTTTCAATTTTATCACTAATTTCTTTTGAAACTACCTTTCCTTCAAGATAATCATCAATATTATCGTAAGTAACTCCTAAGGCAACTTCATCAGGTAGCGCTGGACGGTCTTCTTCCAAATCGGCTGTTGGTACTTTTAAATACAGATGTTCCGGCGCATTTAACGAAGCTAACATCTCTCTACCTTGGCGCTTATTCAAACGCCAAAGTGGTGTAATATCAGCACCTCCGTCACCATATTTAGTATAAAATCCAGTAATTGCTTCTGCAGCATGGTCAGTTCCCACAACCGCACCTGACTTTGCCCCGGCAATCCCATATTGAGCAATCATGCGCTGACGAGCTTTGATATTACCTTTATTAAAATCAGAAATTTCAAGATTGTTTGCCATTAAGCTTATTACCATTTCATCGGTAGCACCTTTAATGTCTACACGAACCACTTGATCTGCCTGCATAAATTTTATAGCATCTAATGCATCAGATTCATCGGATTGATTGCCGTATGGTAGTCGAACTGCAATAAATTGATAATTGCTATCACCGGTTTCTTCACGTAACTCACGAATAGCCTGTTGTGCTAAATACCCAGCAAGTGTTGAATCTTGTCCACCAGAAATTCCTAAAACTAAAGATTTTAAAAATGGATGTTTCAATAAATAAGCTTTCATAAAATCAATACTCATACGAATTTCTTCTGCAATATTTACACTTGATTTCACTTTCAAAGTTTCAATAATTTTCTTTTGTAAGTCAGTCAAGATTAACACCCCTTATTTAATATTATTCATATTATTTCTAATTTTTTGGATGATAGCCATCTTATTATCATAAGCTTTTTGTGATAAATCGACAGGGTAATCTTGTGGATTTAATTCACGTTTATATTCTTCCCATAACCCATCTAACTGAATTCTTGAATACTCTCTAATAGCATCCAATTCTGGCTGATTATAAACCAGTTCACCTTCAACAAATATATCTTGTAAAATTGGTCGTGCATTATAGTTAGTTACCAACTTATTAATATAGGTATACTGCTGATGGAACATATAAAGTGAGTCTTGTTTCTGAGGTTCCTCATCCGATAGTGCAATGTAATCTCCTTCAGTTTTACCATCAACTTTATTAGTAATACGCCATACTTGTTTCTTACCTGGTGTTGATACTTTTTCTGCATTATTACTGAGTTTAATTGTATCAACCATTTTACCATCGCCACCTTCAATGGCTACTAATTTATAAACTGCACCTAAGGCGGGTTGATCATAGGCAGTTATTAGTTTAGTTCCAACGCCCCAGACGTCAATTTTAGCTCCTTGCATTTTTAAATTAGTAATTGTTTTTTCATCTAAGTCATTTGAGGCATAAATTTTAGCTTCTGTAAATCCAGCTTCATCTAATTGTTCACGAACGCGTTTCGAAATGTAAGCCATATCCCCACTATCAATTCGTACGCCGGCAAAATTAATCTTATCACCTAACTCTTTAGCAACTTTAATTGCACTTGGCACACCACTTTTTAACGTATCGTATGTATCAACTAAAAAGACACAATCACGATGCGTTGTTCCGTAAGCCATAAAAGCATCATAGTCATCTCTGTATGCTTGAACTAATGAATGCGCATGCGTTCCACTGATAGGAATACCAAATATTTTACCTGCTCGGACATTACTAGTTGCATCAAATCCACCAATATAAGCTGCACGTGTTCCCCAAATAGCTGCATCAAATTCTTGTGCTCGTCTTGTACCAAATTCTAACACACCATCATCTCCGGCTACAGCTTTGATACGAGCTGATTTTGTTGCAATCAATGTTTGATAATTAATGATGTTAAGTAATGCCGTTTCTACTAATTGACAGTCTGCTAAAGGACCTTCTATTTGGACAATGGGTTCGCCGTTAAAAACAACTTCCCCTTCAACAGCTGACCTGATTGTGCCACGAAAATGAAAATCTTTTAAATAGGCAAGAAAATCATCTGGATATCCTGCCACTTCTCTTAAATACGCAATGTCTGTCTCTGAAAATTTTAAATTTTGAATATAATTAATAGCTCGTTCTAAGCCTGCAAAAATCGCATAGCCATTAGAAAATGGTAAATTTCTGAAGAAAACTTCAAATACAGCATTTTGATTATGAATATTTTTTTCCCAGTAAGTTTGGATCATATTAATCTGATAAACGTCCGTATGTAACGTATAGCTATCATCTGGGTAATTTTTTACCATGATGTTTCTCCTTTAAAATGAATGCACTACTAGAATTTTTTCCAGCACACAAATTATAATCTACATTTTACCATTTTTTCCGTAATCCGTCATATTCAATACTTATTTTAAATTTATCTTCTGTTATAATGAGACAAAGTTTAAAAAGTGAGGACATATTATGCCAAATAAATTTAAAAAAACAAAAATATTAGATATCGAATTTATTAATACAACTAATGACGCTTTTTTAACTCAGATAGCGACTGATTCGATAGCTCATCTAAATCGATTTATCGTGACAGCCAACCCAGAAATTGTTCTATTTGCACGACAACACCCAGATTATAAAAAGATTCTTAACCAAGCTGACTACGTTACACCAGATGGTATTGGTATTATCAAAGGCGCAGCAATTTTAGGGACTCCAATGCCCGAACGAATCACTGGCTATGATACTTTAATGAGCCTGCTTAAATGGGCTAATAGTCATCAAAAATCAATATACCTAGTTGGTGCAGCCGAAACGGTCATCCAAAAAGTTGCCAAAACGATTAAGTCTGATTATCCAAACATTAATTTAGTCGGATTTCATAATGGTTATTTCAAAAATGATCAGGATATTGTAAGTAACATTAAAATATCTCAGCCTGATTTTGTTTTTGTTGCAACAGGTTTTCCAAATCAGGAGGAATTTATTCAGCGTAATCGCCAAGTGTCTGATAGTATCTGGATGGGTGTTGGTGGTAGTTTCGACGTTCTAGCGGGTACTGTGAATCGTGCGCCACAATTTTGGCAAAATCATCATATTGAGTGGCTTTATCGTTTATTCCAAGAACCGACTCGTTTTATTCGAATGCTAGCTATTCCACGTTACTTATTACTAATATACAAAGAAAAATTTAGAGGACATAAAAAAAAGAACTAAGAAATTAAAAATTTCTTAGTTCTTTTTTACATATTGTTATATTACCAAACGAAAACGCCAACCATACCCGCTGATAATAATGAAACTAGAATACCAGATAATAGCATGTAACCAACGTTTCTTGCGATAACATCATTTTTTTCTTTATCCACAATTCCTTTGAAACAACCAATAATCATTCCAATTGTTGAAAAGTTTGCAAACGATGTAACAAAAACAGTTAAAACAGCTTTGTAATGAGGTGCAAATGAGTTAATCGTACTTGATACTTGTCCCATAACAACAAATTCATTTGTTACTAATTTTGTACCCATGTAACGTGCTAATTCGAAAGCATCTGAAGGATTGAATCCCATTAACCAAGCAAATGGGAACATAATAATACCTAAAATATTTTCAAGTGATAAATTTGGATTAACTAATCCAAGAATATTATCAATCAAGGCTGCTAAAGCAACGAAAGCAATAACATTTGCTGCAATAATCAAGACTAACTTACCAGCACCCAAAATTGAATCACCCAAGAAAGCGAAAAAGGGTTCTCTTTTATTATCTGATTCAGAAGTTTCTAAATCATTTGAGTTACTACCTGTCATTTCAGCAATAGTATCTTCTTCTTCTGTTACTTCAACTGGATTTAAAATACTTGTTATAATAATAGCATTAATAATATTAATTGGAACAGCTGTTAAGATATATTGACCTGGCATCATTGTTGTATAAGCACCAATGATTGAAGCCGTCACACAGCTCATTGACATCATTGCCAAAGTTAAGTTCCGTTCTGATTTCATTAGTTTCAACTGAAGGCTTGAAACAGCTAATGCTTCAGTATTTCCCAAAAACATCATTTCTACTGAGAAAAATGATTCAAATTTTGGTTGGCCTGTAATTTTTGATAACCCACGGCCAATCCACTTAATAATAAATGGAAGAACGCCAATGTACGTTAAAATATCAAACAATGGCACAATCATAATAACTGGTAATAGAACACTCATGAAAAATCCCATATCAGTTACTTTAGGCATAGCGGGTACCATAAATTGAATACCTTGATATGCGGCCTGCATTAGCCAATTAAACCCATTAGCCGCGCCTTCTACAAGATCACGTCCTAATGAGAATTTTGTTAAGAACCAAGCTAAAAATAAATTAATAACGACCATAATTGCGATTGATTTCCAATTGACTTCTCTCTTTTTCTTGGAAAACGCAAATGCAACTAAAATAAAAATGGCAACACCGAAAATATTAACTAATAAATACATATCTTAAAACCCCTTCAGATAATTTATTTTTTGCTCTTAAATAATATAGCGTTATCTCAAATTGATGTCAATCGAACAGATTTCTCAAAAAAAAAATTACTCTATCTCATCCATTGATATGGTTGAAAGAGAGCAATTAATAATTTCTTAAACTTTATTTTTCTAGATAAAATTCAAAGCGATTCCCTACATATTGTGTCCGAACATATTCAAAAGGTTCACCATTTTTCAAAAAGCTAACTTGACGAAGCCTCAAAATCGCTTCACCACGCTTGATTGATAGATAATCCGCTATGCTTTCAGCAGCTGACATAGCAGACACTGTCTGTTGTGCCCCTCCCAATGTTAAATTGGCTTTTTCTTCCAATGTTCGATATAAAGAGCTCGTAATTTCAGTTTTACTATAACCCTCAACTAATTTATTAGGAACCGTAGCAACTTCAAAACAAATCGGTAAACCATCAGCATAACGAATTCGTTCCATTCGTAAGACTAGTTCGCCATCGATCAATTGTAACTTTTCAATTTCACTTAATGAAGGCGTTGTAACATGATAAGTGATCGTCTTACTTGAAGCCACTTTTCCCTGTTCAGCCATTAGGTCAGTAAAACTAGTCACACCTGACATCTTTTCTTGAACCTTCTTACGAGCAACGTAGGTTCCATCACCAACATGACGTTCTAGAATACCTTCATCTACCAAGGTTTGAATTGCCTGTCTAAGCGTCATTCTGCTGACACCAAATACAACAGCAAGTTCACGTTCAGCCGGAATACGATTGCCAACTTCCCATTCACCAGATTCAATTGTTTTTTTCATTTCATTATGAATTTGAATATATATGGGAGATCCCATTAACAATTACCTTCCTAACCTTTTATTAAAATTTACGTCCAAAGCTATATGTGCTTTCTAGTTGCATGTTAGCATCAAATAAGTTCATATCAGCATCTTTTCCGATTTCAATAGCACCTTTTGATGTTAAATTGAATTCCCTAGCTTGATTGACAGAACTCATCAATACAGCTTCTTCGATACCACAACCAGTAAATTTCATAATATTTTTAAATGCATCTTGATATTGTAAAACAGAGCCTGCTAAATTACCAGATTCTAATCTTGCTTGTTTGTCTTTAACAATAACTTTTTGCCCGCCAAGTTCGCTTAAGCCTTCAGGCATTCCTTTAGCACGCATCGAGTCAGTAATTAATTCAATACGTTTAGGTCCTTTTAAATCATAGGCTAGTTTAATCATATCTGGCACAATATGAAAACCATCAGCAATAATTTCTGTATAAATATTATCCTCTAAAAATGCATGTCCAGTTACACCTGGTTCACGATGCTTAAATTCGCGTTGTGCATTGTATAAATGAGTGACATGACTTGCTCGAGAATGTTTCATTTCTTCGCGAGTAGCGTTACTATGGCCCACTGAAGGTACGATACCATTCTTGATACAATACTCTTCAAATTCAGGTGACGTTTTATGTTCCGGTGCATAAGTCACTAATTTGATCATATGTCCTGATAATTCATTCCATTTATCAAATAACTTTGTATCAGGTGCCTCAATATATTTTTCAGGCTGTGCGCCTTTAAAAACAGGAGAAATAAATGGTCCTTCAAGATGAATTCCTTGAATAACAGGGTTCACTTCAGCGGCTTTTTTGATACCAACCATAGCATTAGCAATATTTTCATGTGATTGGGTCATTGTCGTTGCGAAATAAGTCGTAACACCTTCGTGAATCATATCGGTAACCATTTCATTAATTTGTTTAGAATCACCATCCATAGCATCAAAACTATATCCACCATGGCTGTGAACGTCAATAAATCCAGGAACAATAATTTTCCCTTCTACATCTCTAACCTCATCAGAGGCTAAAGCTTTGTATTCGCTCATTGGCCCCATTGCACTAATTTGTTTATCAAATCGAATATATGCATCTTCAATTTTTTCTGAACCCGTGTAGATAACTGCATGTTTTAAAACAATACTCATCTTATCCGCCATCCCTTCAATTTATAAACTTAGTATAATCGGTATAGACCAAAAAAACAAGGTCATATCAAATTTAGTTTTTGTCTTTAGCCACAGTTGCATCAACTGCTTTAATAATAGAATTCATAAATCCAGCCTCTTCCATTGCAAGCAATCCAGCAATAGTTGTGCCACCCGGAGATGAAACCTCATCAATTAATTTCCATGGCACTTCATCAGTAGCTAAGACCTTTTTTGCACTGCCTAGTACAGCTTGAGCAGCAATCTTAGTTGCTTTATCTTTTGGTAAGCCATATTTAACGCCTGCACGTGCAAGCGTATCAATAAATAAGTAAATAAATGCTGGTGAGCTACCAGCAAGAGCAACAAACGTGCTAAAATCGCGTTCAGCAATCTCCATCGTTTCACCAATAGTATCAAATAAATCAGTACCTTGTTTCATTTGTTTATCTGTCAAAATATCATTACCGACTAACGCAGTCATACTTTCGGAAACCGTTGCGTTAACATTTGGCATTGTTCTTAAAATACCAACTGAATGATTATCTAATTCTAATTCAATTTCAGAGATTGAAACACCTGATACAATAGAAATTAGCATAGGTTTGTATTCCTTCACTGACTCTTTAATTTCTGCTAAAACCATACCTAAGACAATTGGTTTAACAGCAAGAAAAACAACGTCAGCCTCACTAACCACCTGAGCATTGCTACCTAACGCTGTAAAGCCATTAGCTTCAGCATAAGGTACATAGCTGGACTCTCTTGCACTGTGTACCAAAATTTCTTTTGGCGCGATAAATTCTGCTTCTACTAAACCTTCAATAATTGCTCGAGCCATATTACCAGCTCCAATAAATCCAATTTTCATAGTTTCCTCATTTCAATTATTATATTTAATTACTATCTCCATCATACCGCAAAAAAAAATAAAATAACAAATAAAACAAAAAAGCAGATACCTAAGTATCTGCTTTTAGCTAGTTGGGTTAGATGGATTCGAACCATCGCATGACAGGATCAAAACCTGTTGCCTTACCGCTTGGCTATAACCCAATATTATAAAATAATGGTGGAAGAGAGTGGATTCGAACCACCGAACCCGAAGGAGCGGATTTACAGTCCGCCGCGTTTAGCCTCTTCGCTACTCTTCCATATCAGCTTTATCCGACTTAACTATCATACAAATAAATGGATTAAAAATCAAGCTTTTTTTTCAATTATTTTAAATTAATTATTTGTAACGTAAATTTCCACTCATCGAAGAACGTATTTTTCGTCCATTCGTTATATTTTTTCCGCCCATATCCCACTGGCTTCGTATAATACGTCGTTTCATTAATTTGAATAGGATCATGTTTGATATGGAGGTGCCCAAATAAAACTTTTTCTACTTTATAGTATTCTAACAGATCTCCCATCTTTTGACTACCTAACATGCCGTTTGCAACGTTCCAGAAACGATTATCATTATTAATTTTAATATACAATTCATTAGGTACAAAATGAGTCATAAATATTATTTTTTTATTTAATTGTTTCGCATCACTCAATAATTTTTCAGTTTGTCTTAAACTTAATTTAAATCTCTCGACATCTGGCATTGGTTGAACAATTTTACGATCGATCCAATAGTTTGTTTTCCAATGTAGCATTTCTTTATCAGACCGTTTTAGCTGTTTTGAGTAACTGTAATCGTACCATCCATTATTACCTATAATACGCCATTCAGTGCCGGAGATATCCAAATATTGATTATGGAGATAAGAATCATTCACTACACTTTCTAGCTCATCAAATGTTATATTTTTAACCATGTCATGGTTACCTGCAATAAATAAGACAACAATTTTATTATTTAACTTTCTTTTCAGTCTAATAATATAATCAATCGTTTTATTAAAATCATTAAATAAATCTCCTGTAATAAGATAATACTCAATATTTTTCGCTAATAGATAATTTACTTGTTCATCAATAATTATATCCACATCAACTTTATTAATATCAAAGTGATTATCACTACTAGTTGCAATAATTGTCATGTTTCCCTCCAAAAAAAGATATGTTAATTAAAATTAACATATCTTTCATTAAAAATCTATTTAATTAACGCCTTCCATTAATTTATGAATTCTTGGAATAAAGAAACTCAACATAATACCAAAGGCAACAGTAATTCCACCAACTACAGCAAAGTACATTGATTCAGTAGCGGGTGTGTATAACCGAACAATTTGTGAATTCAATGCTTGAGCAACAGCATCACTCAAGAACCAAACACTCATCATTTGAGATTGAAAACTTTTTGGTGCAAGTTTAGTAGTAATTGATAAGCCAACTGGAGAAACCAAAACTTCACCAAGCATAACCATCATCCAACTTGCAACTAACCATAATGGGCCAACTTTAGTATCTGTTCCAAAAAGAACACCAGGGAGCATCATCCAAAGGAAAGATGCTCCAGCAAATACTAGACCAATTGAAAATTTAGCTGGAGAACTAGGTTGTTTCGATCCTAATTTAACCCATAACCAAGCAAATATTGGAACATAGATTAATATGAATAACGGATTCATACTTTGAAAGAAACTAGCTGGGAAAGTGAACCCAAAAGCACTTAACTGCGTTCTAGTTGACGCAAACATTGCTAAAACAACTGAACCTTGTTCTTCAATTGACCAGAATAAGATACTGGCAATAAATAACGGAATATACGCTGTAAGTCTTGATCGTTCAATTTTTGTTGTTTTCTTACTTGTTAACATCATTGTAAAGTAATAGACAGGGATGATAACTGCAAGAATTGTGATTAAAAGAATGACATTCGTAATATTTAATGATTTAAATAGGAACATGATAACTAAAATTAAAGCTAAAGCTATAACACCGATTGAAGATTTTTTAAGAATAGTTGATAATTCGTTAGGTTGAATAGGGTCATTAGGATATAAACTATCTTTTGTTAAATATTTTCTTCCGTCAAAGTAATATTGAACTAAGCCGAAAAACATCCCAATAGCTGCTAATGAGAATCCAACGTGGTAATTATATTCTTGACCAACCCATCCAACTAGCAACGGTGCAATCAAAGCACCAATATTAATCCCAGATACAAAGATACTGAAACCAGAATCACGTCTTGGATCCTTACTATTGTATAATCCACCAACCATTTCAGAAACATTAGGTTTTAACAACCCTGTTCCCAATACGATTAACGCGATAGATATGAATAAAGCAACTGATTTAAAGGGTGTTGCAAGAACAATATGTCCTAGCATTATTAGTATTCCACCAATAAACACTGTTTTTCTACTACCCCAAAGGCGATCACTAACGAAACCTCCAATGACACCTGATAAATAAATTAATGATCCATAAATGGACATAATTGACATGGCTGTAGCTTGATTATAACCAAGCCCATCCACTTCTGAAATCATATAGTATAAAAGAATTGCTCGCATTCCGTAATAACTGAATCGCTCCCACATTTCTGTAAAAAATAGTGTTGATAATCCTCTAGGATGACCAAAAAAGGCCGTATCTTTATTTTTCATGGACTTCCTCCGATATAAATCTAGTATATGTATTTTAATGCATTACACATTATACAATGTATATATATCAATAGTCAAATCAAATTTTTACTTATATCTCATCATTTACTACTTGTTTTATCATTTAACGTCTTTCTAATATGTGAAAAATTTTATATCCATTATTAAGTAATAGTGTAACAAAAAATGCTCTATAGTATCTGCTATTTTTGCTAGAACAATCTATCAAGTGACTAAGTATTTTATCCGGTTCATTTTAGAAGCACGCGAAAACGTTAAAGTAATCGTTACTTATATAAACTATACGTATCCCAAGTTTACGAGAACTTTGTTATTCCCGAACGCCATAGTTGTTTACGATCAATTTCACATTTACAATGCACTTATGCATGCATTTAATAAAACTTGAATTCAATTTTTTAAAAAAATTGTTTACTCATTTTAATTTAACATGAAGACTATGTGAAAAACGCTATTAACTATCCTTATTCTAATAGCCTACTTGAAGGAAGGGACTAACAATAAATTGAAAATTATTAAACGTAATGCCTACGGATTTAGTGATTTTAGGAACCGTGTTTCCTTTGTAATGAGAAATAAAACTATAAAAAAAGGTGTTGTCACTTTGTGACAACACCTTTTTTTATATTCAGCAACGGTCGTAAAATTTTATTGTTTTATTTTTAATAGCATGGCAACGTCCTACCCTCGCAGGGGGCGACCCCCAACTACTCTTGGCGCTAAGAAGCTTAACTTCTGTGTTC
>NZ_JBXAYC010000008.1:0-31103 GCF_056782095.1 Dellaglioa sp. CoH-56-MRSF-13
ATACTGGGATAAAGCCATTTAGAAACATATTAAATTTTATATTATTTCATCCGTCAACTTGACAGGGCCTAGTACATTGTTGAAACTTTTTTTCATTATTTAATGTATCGAACTGCGGTACCATATGCGGCAACTGATTGCATATCTTGACCAATTGAACCGGAATCAAAACGCATCATAACAACTGCATCAGCACCCATGCTTACTGCATTGTCGCGTAAACGATCAATAGCAGTATCTCTTGATTCAGCCATCATTTCTGTGTAGGCCTTAATTTCGCCACCGACAATATTTTTAAGACTGGCACCAATGTTTTTGATAACATTTTTAGATTGTGTTGTAAGGCCAAAAACTTCCCCAATTACTTCATATTCTCTACCCGGAATACTTTCCGTTGTAACGACTAGAATTTTATCTGACATCTATAAAACCTCCCTTTATTAGTATCTTCATAGTAACATAGTTACTTTATAAGAGACTGCAGATTTGAACTGATTATTTTGTCTCTTGGAGGACTTTAATTGTTTTAACTTTAACATTAGTTGTAGGTTTATCACTTGAATTAACTGCAACTGCGGCAATTTTATCAACAACATCCATCCCTTTGATAACTTGACCAAAGACAGTATAAGTACCATCAAGTGAAGGTGTGCCACCATTTTTGTATGCATCAATAATTTTTGACGGTGTGCCATCTTTAATATCAGCACTGGTACTTACATCTTGGTTATTTTGAACAATGTAGAATTGACTACCAATTGAATCAGGTTCTGACGTTTGTGCCATCGCTAAAGCACCACGGATGTGGTAAAGGTTACTTGAAATTTCAGCACCGAATGTATGACCATAAATACTTTCGCCACCAGTACCATCCCCTTTAGGATCGCCACCTTGAATCATAAATTCGTTAATAACACGATGGAAGAGGGTATTATTATAGTACCCTTTTTTACTATGAGTAATAAAATTCTTCACAGCTTTTGGTGCATATTCCGGGAATAATTTGATTTTGATATTTCCCTTTGTTGTCTGAATATCTACGACAGCTTCTTTTTTTGTTACTTTTGAACTAAGTTGTGGTAGTTCAACGTTTGACGCTACACTTGATGAAGAAGTAGTAGTTTCCGTATCATTTGTTGTTTCTGCATTTTGATGGTAGAAGAAGAACCCAATTCCCCCAAGAATAATGATAATAATTACTGCAATTAAACCAATCATTTTTTTGTTTTTCATATTAACCCCAAACTTTCTTTATTTAATTACTCTAGTTTAACGTACGAGGTAGAAGTTATACAAGTCTTAACTTAAACATCCAGTTTAGCGCTTGTATATAGTCATTATGATTGTTATATTTAACATATATAAATGGGGATGACTCACGGTTAAATGAGGATTTAATACTTATATGAACGTTATCAATTGTGAACGATATAAAAATTTACATAGTTAGAGGATTACAATACAATTATCGAAATGGATTAGTCAGATTTTGTATTGTTAAGAAAAGTAGTAGGGGGTTACGTTTTGTTAGTTGGTAATAAATTGGGAAATTTAGATTTATACATAGAAAAAATAATAAATAATGTCATGGCAAGAGATGTGACTCGTGTCACAGAATCGGGGATGGCATAATGGTAAAACAAAATAAGAAAGATAAAGAAAGATGGCGTCATCGGCATCCGTGGATTTTTAGAGTTATTGCAATATTTGGTGTTTTATTTTTATTAGGAGTTACGACGATAAGTATTTATATTGCGACAGTTATTAAGTCCGTGCCAACAGTTACAAGTCAGGAATTAATATCTGATGCCAGTTCAAATATGTATGATAAAGATGGCCAGTTAATTTGGTCTTCAGCGCTGAATAAACGAGTTTATGTTAAGTCAAAAGACATTCCTGAAACATATAGTAATCTGTTATTAGCAACAGAAGATCAAACATTTTACAAAGACGCGGGATTTTCGCCCTCCGGCTTATTTAATGCGGGACTTTCTTCCATTAAATCAGCTGTAGGTAAAGGGTCAGCTCGAGGTGGATCAAGTATTGAGCAACAGTTAATTAAATTAACTGTTTTTTCAACGAGTAATAAAGATCGGACTGTAGACCGGAAAATAAAAGAATTTTTCTTAGCGCAACAGTTATACCATAATTATAGTAAGAAACAGATTTTAGAGTTTTATGTTAATAAAATGAGTCTAGGCGAAGGATCATATGGGGCACAGACCATTTCAGAAACGTATTTTGGTAAAACTTTAAAACAATTGAGTATTAGTCAACAGGCAATTATAGCTGGATTGGGCCAAGCCCCTTCTACCTATAATTTATATTCAAACCCTAAAGCCGTTCAAACACGCCGAAATATAATATTAAAAACAGGGCTTGAGAATAAGGTAATTACAAAGAAACAATATAAAATTGCTGTCGCAGAATCAGTGACAAAAGATTTACAGAAACGCCATTGGATGGAAAATTCTGTTACAAAAAAAATTCTTGAAAATAATGCTTATGTTACTTCTGCCTTAGAACAAGTTAGCGATAAAGGGTACGATTTAGCTAAAACTCCATTACAAATTACAACAGCGCTTGATTCAAAGCAAAATGCGACTGTTAAAAAATTAGCTGATAATAAAAAATATTATCAAAATTCAGCAGAACAATCTGCAATTACAATTACAGATCCTAAAACGGGGAATATTGTTGCTCAATATGGTGGACGTCATCAAAAAACTGCCTTCAGTTATAATCGGGCAATTTCTACGCAGCGTTCGTCAGGATCAGGAATTAAGCCACTATTAGATTATGGCCCTGCTATTGAATACTTTGGGTGGGCAACCACACATGCCTTAGATGGCACTTCATATACTTATCCGGGAACTAATCTTGTTGCTCAGAATTTTGATAAAGTGAGTTATAAATCAATAACGATGCAAAACGCATTACGAGTTTCGGCTAATACACCAGCAATTAGAACGTTAAATACTGTTGGGAGTGCGAAGGCTAGCCAATTTTTAGCACAAGTAGGGATGGCTCAAAATAATGCACCTGCGGGGTCGCAGGCTATTGGACTCGATGTTTCTACCGAACAAATGGCGACAGCATATGGCACCGTTTCAAATGGCGGAACCTATCATGCGGCTCGTTACGTCACAAGTCTAAAATTTTCAGATAATAGTGTTAAAAAATATGAGGTAAATAGTAAACGTGCTATGAAGGCCTCAACAGCATTTATGCTAACGTCAATGATGGAAGGCGTACCTAATGCCGGTGGGACAGCGCCTTCTGCAAGAATTGATAATGTTCATCAGGCAATGAAGACAGGGACCGTCGGTTATTCTGCTTCATCGGGATTTCCAGCGAATGCAAATATGGATGTCTGGATGAATGGGTTCACTAAATCAACTTCTATTTCGATGTGGTTAGGGTATGATGAACCAATGAAAAAAGGACATTATATTACTGATGCTGCATCTGCAATGACAAATGTTAATTTATATCGTGACCTAATGGTACATTTTTCAAAAGAAAAGAATGCTGATAATAGTGAGTGGACAAAACCATCAACTGTTATACAATTGTCAGGAACTGGTCTTGCAGCTCAATATGAACCTAACGATAAAGTAGTAACGTTAGGCGTTAAAGAGCCAGAAAAAATTGATGTAAAAAAAGCTAAAATATATAAAACGTATTTGTCTAAAAAGATTGCTGAGGACACGTTAAAAATAAAATTAGAGGATCCTTCATATCACAAGAAACCTGAAGCATATAAAATTGGTTCATGGGAGCAGTCAACTCAGAAAAAATTAAATAATGTTCAGAAAAAATTAGACAAGGCTAATGATGGCATTAAGGCGGCTAAAGAGACGTTAGAGGGTGAATAAAAATGGAACCGAGATCAAGAGGGACAAAGCAAACAGGAAAAAAAACTGTTAACCGAGAAAATAAAGCAGATTTTAAACCAGAACAAGCTAGTCATAAATCGATACGACAATTTTTAAAGTGGGCGTATCGTATTTTGTTGTTTATTGCGGTTAGCTTGAGTATTTGGAGCGTCTATACGGTTATCAATCGGTATCAAATTAGTCTTGATTGGTCCAAAAATGATAATTCAAAATTAACAATGGCAAATCAAACGCCAGACTCACTCTACGACTCTAATGTTAAGTCTAAAGAAGCAAAACAAAAGTTTAATGAAATTTATGCAGATAGTTACAACATTAAAACAGAGGAGTTAACGACTAAAGCAACTTCAAGTGAAATGAAAAAATTAGATGATACATTATCAAATATTTCTAAGAATTCACGTGCTGATTACCAGACAAAATATGATAATTTATTAAAAAAAGTGAAAGTGAATTCATTATACCAAGATGTATTTGTTAAGGATGATGAACAAACAGTTAAAGTAAATGTGACCCCTGGAACGATTCAAAAATTGAATAATGAACAATTTGGGTACATTAATCAGTTATTGATTAATTCTTCAAATAAAGATCAATTTGCCAATCGAATTTATACACTACAAAAAAATTTGGCAAAAGATGCAATAGCAATAAACGGTGTAATGTCCATTGCCATGAAGACAGCCACGTATGACCCTTTGTCAGGTAATGTAGAAATCTTGAAAAAAAGTACAAGTCAGCAAATAGATGACTATACGAATGCTGTCAGTAAATTACACTATTCATGGAATAATCTTGCCTTTTTAAATCAAATTGAAGAAGTGATAGCTAAAGATTTAGCCACACAGACAGAGCAGTATCAGGTATTTGATGATTATAAAAAAGATCTTTCAGATAAGAAACAAGCCGATAAAAAGTTGGTTTCACTTGAAGAAACTTTATCTCATGCATTAAAAAAACAGGCTGAAGATAAGAAACAAGCTGAAATTTATATAAAAGTTCCTAAATTTGGATCTCAATCGGAAGCGCAAAAGTGGGCCAACAAAAACCATATAGAAATTGTATTTGTACAGAAATGGTCTGGGAAAAACATGATATTATCGGAGCCGAGTGAAGGAAACTTACTTAAGCGAACAGATAAATTAAAGGTAATTATCCAACACCAAAGTTATAAGGGAACTTCAGCAAATAAAATTTACTCGGGAGCAAGTAAAAAGTCATCCAGCGCATCAAGCCAGGAGGCAAAGGCAAGTTCTGTAGAAGAATCAAGTTCAACGGATGAAACAAGCTCTAGTTTAGAAGCCGACGCGTCATCAGATACAGCCGTAAGCAGTTCAGAATCAAGTGCTATTAGTAGTAGTACAAGCCAGGTAAGCAGTTCATCAGCTACTAAAATACAGTAAAAGTAGTTACAATACATTAAAATTGATGGTATTAAAATATATTACGAAAAAAAACTAAAAATATTCATATTATTTAGTTATACTAATGGAATATAAGACCGCTCAAAGTAGCAGATAAGATTATGATTTTCATTAAATTGGAAATGAAAGAGGAATAATATGAAATTATTGATGGTAGAGGATAATAAGGCAGTTTCTGAAATGATGTCGATGTTTTTTCAAAAAGAAAAATGGGACGTTCAGTACGCTTATGATGGTAATGATGCTGTTGCTATGTTTAATGAAGATCCGGATAGTTGGGATATGATTACGCTTGATTTGAATTTGCCTGGTATGGATGGCATGCAAGTCAGTTCTACGATTCGAAAAGTTTCAGCTAATGTCCCCATTATTATTTTAACGGCACGCGATACCGAAAGTGATCAAGTTCTTGGATTAGAAATGGGCGCAGATGATTATGTAACAAAGCCTTTTAGCCCAATAACATTGATTGCTAGAATTAAGGCCCTTCACCGCCGGGCAGAAAAACCAAGTGTTGGAACTGACGATGAAACAGAAAATGAAAGTACTAGTTTTGATATTGTCACAACTCACTTTAAATTAAGTACAGCTCGTCGAGAAGCATACTTACAAGACGTTTTAATTCATGATTTAACACCAAAAGAATTTGATTTGTTGAAAACGTTGGCCAATAAACCAAAACAAGTCTTTTCAAGAGAAAAACTATTGGAATTAGTTTGGGATTATGAATTTTTTGGTGATGAACGAACAGTTGATGCACATATTAAAAAATTACGTCAAAAAATTGAAAAAGTGGGTCCACAAGTTATTCAAACGGTGTGGGGTGTCGGTTATAAATTTGATGACTCAGGAGCTGGTTACTAATGAAGCTACTTTATCAGCAAATGTTAGCATTCTTCGCGGTTATTATTACATTGGTCATTGTATTTGGCGCTTTATTTTTAAATTTCACGAGTGATATGGTCTATAAAAATACATGGACACAATTGGAAGGTTACTCGGATAGTTTAATGTCAGAATCAATGGTTTTAAAAACAACCGATTCAAAAACGCAATTTAATTTAAACTTAAATAATTTAAGAAATGCAGAATTAATTTTAAAAACGCAAAATGTTCGATTTACTATTTATACTAAAAAATCTAAAATTATCTATCCTGATAATGCGGTACAGGACAATATTACAAGTGAGCAGTGGAAAAAATTGGAAAATGGTGAAGTTGTTCACCGTACACCGCATATTAATAGACAATTAAAAACAGATATGAAAGCAATTAATATGACCGATATTTTGAAACCTTATTTTTATAATGGTAAATTATATGCGGTTATATCGGTTGGAGCCAATGTTTCTAATATTCAATCCAATATGAGTCAAATGACTCAGAATTTGGTTATTGCGTTTATTGTCTCTGTTATCGCTGGAATTATTTTGAGTTATCTTTTAGCGAGATACTCTGTTTCTAGAATTAATCGATTGAGACGTGCAACTCGAATGGTTGCTGATGGTAATTTTGATGTGCATATCGAAAGTAGACATCGAGATGAAATAGATGATTTGGCACAAGATTTTGATGGCATGGTTTCTTCATTGAAAGAATCAGAGAAAGAAATAAAACGTCAAGAAGAACGTCGTAGACAATTTATGGCTGACGCTGCACACGAAATGCGTACACCGTTGACAACTATTAACGGACTACTTGAAGGGCTAGCATACGATGCAATTCCAGAAGAGAGCAAAGGGAAGAGCATTGAACTAATGCAAAGTGAAACTAAGCGATTAATCCGATTAGTCAATGAAAATTTAGACTATGAAAAAATTAGGACAAATCAAATTACGCTAGCACCAAGTAATTTTGATGCGGTTATTGTTTTGAATAACATCGTTGAACAACTAACAAAAAAAGCAATAGAAGCCGACGATAAGATTGAATTAAGTGTTCCTAAAAACTTAATGGTTTTTGCGGATTACGATCGATTTGTGCAAGTTATTTTTAACATTACGCAAAACGCCATTCAATTCACTCAATCAGGAACGATTCATATTTCAGCTGAACGTGGTTACCATGAAAGTATCTTTAGGATTACTGATACAGGTATTGGCATGACAAAAGACCAGCTAGAAAATATTTGGGAACGTTACTACAAGGCAGATCCATCTCGTAAGAGTACTAAGTACGGAGAATCAGGATTGGGATTATCAATTGTTCATCAATTAATGCAACTTCATAACGGAAAAGTTGAAGTGATGAGTACTGAAGGAAAAGGGACAACGTTTACATTGACGTTTCCAAATCAAGAAAATGAATAAATAGTTAAAAAATTATTAAAGAATGATTTCTATATACAAATAGAAATCGTTCTTTTTTGTGATATAGATGTAATTCTGTTACACTAAAAAGCGGTTAATAAGATTATTAACTAAGTTTAATATTACAAAATTGTTAGGTTAGTATGACATAGATGAATGCTAAACGGGGGAAAAAAAGTGTATACTATATTCATTCTAAGGGGGATGTGATAAATATGAGCCAAAAATGGCATGATTTAAAAGAAAATGAAGTTTTTATGTTTATCGTTCGAACTGCCTTTTATTTTATTGTATTGGCGATGCTAGTTTACCTGTATTCATTTAAAGGTATAAGTAATGGTACGTTTATCTATAATGAATTTTAAAGGAGAGCAAAGACATGATAAAAAATGTAATTAATCAAATTGATATGATCGCAATGTCCGATCCCAATCGCATTGTTTACAATGATTTGGGTGAGACAAATACTTATCAACAGTTAAAAGAAAAATCTGATGCATTAGCATTGCATTTGATTGAATTAAATTTAGATAATAAACGTCCAATTATGATATATGGAAATCAAAAATTTAATATGCTAGTGGCTTTTTTAGGAAGCGTTAAAGCAGGGCACGCATATATTCCAATTGATTCGCACTCACCAGCTGAGCGTTTAGAGTCAATTCAAGAAGTTGCGAAACCAGTCGCTTGTATAGCTGTAGCAGAATTACCTGAAGTTAAACTCGATGTACCTGTAATTTTATCAACTGAATTAACAGAAATTATTGAGAATAATCAAGGGGTAGAAGTTCCTGATCCTAGTTTCCAAGTAACTGGTAAAGATAACTTCTATATTATCTTTACATCTGGTACGACTGGACAGCCAAAAGGGGTTCAAATTAGTCATGATAACTTGATAAGTTACGTGAACTGGATGATAGAAGATTTCTCTCTACCAGAACATCCCAATAGTCTATCTCAGGCACCATACTCATTTGATTTATCAGTAATGGACTTGTATCCTACATTAACTATGGGTGGTAAGTTATCTGTTTTACCTCAAGAAGTGACGGATAATTTCAAAGTTCTTTTCCAAACGTTACCTACTCTGGACTTACAAGTTTGGGTTTCAACACCATCATTTATTGATATTTGTTTATTAGAACCAACGTTTGATGATAAACATTTACCAGATCTTAGTCGATTCTTATTTTGTGGTGAAGAATTAACTCACAAAACAGCTGCAGCATTGAAGCAAAGATTCCCAATGGCTAAGATATTTAATACGTATGGTCCTACGGAAGCAACAGTTGCGGTTTCGAGTGTTGAGATTACTGATGCTATTTTAGAACAATACCCACGATTACCAATTGGTTATGCCAAATCAGATACAAAGATGGTTGTAGTTAATCCAGAAAATGAACTAGTACCAAATGGTGATGAAGGTGAATTAATTATTGCTGGACCTAGTGTCTCAAAAGGTTATCTTAACAATCCTGAAAAAACGGCCAGTGCTTTTTTTGAAATGGATGGCGTAGCTGCCTATCGAACTGGTGATGCAGCAATCATAAATTCTGAAGGGATGTTGTTATATCGTGGACGAATTGATTTCCAGGTTAAACTACATGGTTACCGAATTGAATTAGAAGAAGTTGACCATCATGTGTCATCGCATCCATTTGTAAAACAAGCAATCACTATTCCAAAATATAATAAGGATCATAAAGTGGTTCAATTAATTGCGTATGTTGTTCAAAATGATAATCCAGTTGAACGAGACTCAGAATTAACAGTTGAAATTAAAAAATACTTGTTAGATACAATGATGTCATATATGATTCCACAGAAGTTTGTTTATGTTGATGTTTTACCATTAACGCAAAATGGTAAAATTGATCGGAAAACACTAATAAATGAGGTGAATGCTTAATGGTATCATTCCAACCTTATGTCAATCCGATGTACTTTCTATATCTTATTGTTGTTTTAATTCCAATTATTGTTGGTTTGCTTAATGGTAAAAGATTTAGATTGTATGAAACGTTAATTTCATTACTCTTTATTTTCTTAATATTTGGCGGTCCAAAACTTCACGAAGGCTTTAATTTACTTATTTATATAATTTTTGAAGTCTTACTTATCGGTTTATACATGAATTATCGTAGTAAGTATAATCAAACGTGGGTTTTTATTATGGCTGTCCTTTTAGCGATAGCACCATTATCCATCGTAAAAATAACACCAGCCATTAATAATGGTATACCATCAATTATTGGCTTTTTAGGAATTAGTTATTTAACGTTTAAAGCGGTTCAAATGATTATGGAATCGCGAGATGGTAGTATTAAGAAATTTGATTTGATGCTAACCTTACAATTTTTATTGTTTTTCCCAACTATCTCATCGGGACCAATCGATCGTTACAGACGGTTTGTTAAAGATTATCAAAATGTCCCAAGTCGAGAAAAATATTTAGAAATGTTACAAAAGGGTGTATTTTACATTTTCTTAGGTTTCTTATATAAATTTTTACTAGCATACCTATTTGGTACGATGCTGTTACCTCACGTCGCACGTATTGCATTACTAGACGGTGGTATATCGTGGGCCTTAGTTGGTTACATGTACACGTACAGTATGGATTTATTTTTTGATTTTGCTGGTTATAGTTTATTCGCAGTTGGTATCAGTTACTTTATGGGAATTGAAACACCTCCTAACTTTAATAGACCTTTCATCGCACACAATATTAAAGACTTTTGGAATCGTTGGCACATGACACTTTCATTCTGGTTCCGTGATTTTGTTTATATGAGATTAGTCTTTTTTATGATGAAACATAAATTAATTAAAAGTCGAATAACAACAGCTATTGTTGGTTATTTTGGATTATTCTTACTCATGGGATTTTGGCACGGGGTTACTTGGTATTACATTGCCTATGGCCTATTCCATGCGATAGCTATCGTCATTAATGATGCATGGCTCAGATTTAAAAAGAAACATAAAACCAGTATTCCAAGTAATAAATTTACAGAAATTTTTGCAATCTTTATTACGTTTAACATCGTTTGCTTAAGTTTCTTAATCTTTTCAGGATTTTTGGACAAACTATATTTTTCATAAAATAGATAATTAGAGGAGAATTGATATGAACACAAAAGATAAAGTTTTAGATATATTAGAAGAGACAACAGGTAGCGCAGAAGTTAGAAATAATTTAGATTTAAATGTTTTTGATGAAGGCCTATTAGATTCAATGGGTTCAATTCAATTAATCTTAGAATTACAAAATGAATTAGGTGTTGATATTCCAATTTCAGAGTTTGAACGTTCTGAGTGGGCAACACCAAATTTAATTATTGCAAAAGTAGAAAGCTTGATCTAAATGGGATTGAAAAAGAAGTTATTCATGATCATTGGGCCTGTTGTTTTGGCTGTTGCATTACTATTAGCCATACTACTTGCACCAGTCAATTATAATTTCAGTTCTGCAAAAACTGAAGAAAAAGCAGCAGTATCGCAATCTACTTTAATTTTAAAGGGCTCTGCTATTCGTCAAAAGGCATTAGATGATGGTTATGTGGCATTTATCGGTTCATCCGAATTTTCACGGATGGATTCGATGCATCCTTCAGTTTTAGCGAAAAAATATAATCGTTCATATCGTCCATTTTTAATGGGAACTGGTGGGACACAATCGCTTAATCATTATTTTTATTTACAAGGTATCAAAAATCAATTAAGAAATAAAAAAGCAGTTATGGTGGTATCACCACAATGGTTTGTTCCTAATGGTGTAAGAAAGCAGGTATTTAATAATTTTTATTCACCATTACAAACAACAGAGTGGTTACTATCTGCAAATGCTAACAGCCTGTCAGATCGTTATGCTGCCAACAGATTTATTACTTTAATGTCTGGTGAAGGAAATGAATCTGTACTGAATGCAATGCATAAAATTGCTGAAGGACAGTCGTTATCTGAAGCGGATGCTACGATGCTTCGCTTGAAATTAACGATTTTGAATCATGAAGATCAATTATTCTCAGGTTTTCCGATGGCCGATCGAACACAGACTATCGACAAACAAACTAAGAACCTTCCAGCAAAATATGATTTAAATAAATTAAATATTCTTGCCGGTAAATATGGTGCTAAATGGACAACCAATAATGATTTTGCAATCAAAAATAGTTATTGGGATAAAAATAAGCTTAACAAAAAAATTGGTAAGCTTGCAGGTACACAGACTAAATTAAATTATGATCATTCTGTTGAATTTTCAGATTTCCAATTAATTTTAAATCAGTTTGCTAAAGAACATACTGACGTCTTGTTTATTATTCCACCTGTAAACCAACGTTGGGCAAGTTATACTGGACTATCGTCGAAGATGCTAGCTAACTTTGATGGTAAGGTTACAAAGCAATTGAAATCCCAAGGATTTAATAAAATTGCTGATTTCAGTAAAGATGGTAATGAAGAATACTTCATGGAAGATACGATTCATTTAGGTTGGAAAGGTTGGGTTGCGGTTGATAGTTATGTGAACCCATTCCTGACTCAAAAACAAGTTAAACCTAAATATCATTTAAATAATTATTATTACTCAGAAGATTGGCAACAAGAATAAAAAATAATTGGAATAAACCCTTATTGCATATGCAATGAGGGTTTATTCTATTATAGGAGATTCTGCAAAGGGAATGATTTGCGGTTGAGTAAGTAACTCTGTCTGTTTAGTTGTGATAATAATGCTTAAATCTAATTGGCAGGTTAATTCTGTGACTAAATCAATGAAGAATCTTGTTTCTATTATTGAAAATTCATCAATTAAGCCTGATAAAATGATCACCGAATAATCGTTTAAGATAGCTCTAAAAATTAAAATAAGTGTTTCATCAAAGTGACTTAAATCAGTCGTTTTTTTGTTGATAAAATTCGGTGAATAGTGGTGAAAATATTGTCCATAAATTAATTTTGAAATAGTTTTATATGTTTTTTTGTGCTGTTTCTTAGATGTTAAACCCATATTTTGTGTGATAGTTAGATAAGGAACTATTAAGCTTAGTTCTTCAATTGTGATTAAAGTAACTAAATTTGAATTAATAAAGTCTTGATTTTCAAGTTGATTTACGAATTCAAATGATTTATCTAAAATGATTGAAACCGAATGGGTAGGGAATAATGAGGTTAATGATTGAGTTGTATTAGTGTATTTTTTTAGTTGCATTGTGATGCCTCCTATAATTTAATGAGATGAGTTACGGGTAGAGAATAAGACAGATAGGAATGAAATAAGGCTAATAGTTATACCGCCAGCAAATAGATATGCAGAATTAATGAATGATTCTTGCGAGATTAATGTACTAAATTGTACGTTTGTAGAGGAAATTAAAAAATTCCCATTAAAATTGGTTAATTTATGTGACAGTAATTCTAATAACTCAGAGGATATTTCTGAGGGAGAAAGTTGCATAGCTAATGAATGGGTTAGCCAATAAATATTTAGTTCTCTCAGCAATGAAGTATAGTTATTTTTAAAGAAGAAAATTAAAATTATCACTAAAATTAATGCTGCTATAAAGATAATAAGGACTTCAAGAGCGAATGCAAATGCGACTTTAGGCTGACTTTCGCCGATATTGTGTAAACTAAGATATTCGTTGATACGCTTGTTGATGATTTTTTTATAAACAACAATACTGATAGTAATACCCGCTATCAATAACCCAATAATAATAGGGTAGATTAGGCTGACTTGTTGTTTATGAATATCTGTTAAGACACTAAGTAAATTAGAACTAGATGTACTATTAACATTAATATGAGCAAGCATTTTTTTAAAACTTTTAAATGATTCAAATGAAATTTGATTAAATAATAAGTTTGAGAGACCGATTAGTATTGTGAAAAAAAATATGATAAATAACCCAACTGTTTGTTTCTTATGATAAAAAATACTAGATAATGATTGTAGAATTAAAGACATAATGACACCTCTTCGATTAATCTATATGACTAATTTTAAATAATAGTTATGAACATTATGTGAAGTTGTTTAGAATAAAAAAATAAACGTTACCGAAATTTATTTTTCGGTAGCGTTTATTTTGAACTGGTACTTGAACTTGAACTTGTAACAGTTTTTGAAGAAGAACTTGCAGTTGGTGCCTTTAATTCAGGAGCATCTGTTTGATATAAGGTTGTTGTCGACTTATTGCCATGTTTTGAATAGAGGCTTGTCGAATTGTTTTTAAGCGTTTCTTGTAATTTTAGTAATTTACTATATTGATTCTTATAGTTATAGTCACTTGGTTGCGTTGGCTTAAAATTCTTTGGTGTATAGTAACGTAATAAGTTTTGATTATTGACTGTATCCGATAAATTTAGTTCGGTACTGACTTTTGTCTGATCTTTCTTTATTGTTTCCTTAACAATTTTAGAAGGGTGCGTAACTTCTTTACCTGTTACATTATCATAAATTGTAGAATCTAAAACAGTATAATTAGGTGTAATGAAGTTTTCATTTCTAAACGCAACTGTCTGATCGTGATTCTTAGAAAATAAATCTGTCCCAAATTGAACATATGATGACGAATCTAGGCCTAATAAGTGAAGAAGGGTAGGTAAGACATCAACTTCACCACCATATTGATTTTGGATGCCACCATTTTTACTTCCAGGAATATTAATCATAAATGGAACACGTTGTAATTGTGTATTATCAAATGAGCTCCATGTTTCGGATGATTTACCAAGAAGTTTAGCAAGCTTCACATTTCTTGAATTTGAAATACCGTAATGGTCACCATAGAGGACAACCATTGTATTATTAGATAATCCAGATTTTTTTAAGTATGTGAAAAATTCTTTAACTGATTCGTCTAAATAATGAGCCGTTTGGAAGTAATTATTAACAGACGTATCACCTGTATCTGGAACTTCAAAGTCTTTATTTTTTGAATCAATATCAAATGGGAAATGATTTGACACGGTAATGAATTTTGCATAAAAAGGTTGCTGTAATTTTTCTAAATATTTAACTGAATCATTGAATAATAACTTATCTTTTAGACCGTATTCTAGAGTGTTATTTGCAGACGTATCATAATAACTTGAATCAAAGAAGTATTGGTATCCCATACTTTTATAAACGGAATCTCTGTTCCAAAATGATCCAATATTACCGTGGAAAACAGCACTAGAATAACCAGCGGTTTGATTTAAGATAGCGGGAGCTGCTTCAAATGTATTTTCGGATCCAAGAGATGTGAAAACAGATCCTTGAGGTAATCCATAGATACTTGTTTCTAAGAGATTCTCAGCATCAGATGTTTTACCTTGTCCGACTTGATTGAAAAAATTAGGAAAACTATAAGTTTCTTTACCATTGTATAGAGAATTTAAGAAGGGTGTGACTTCTTTTCCATTCACCTTAAAGTTAATTAAAAATTGTTGAAAACTTTCTAAATGGAGCACAATAACATTTTTACCTTTTGCGATACCATACATATTTGGATTAGGTGCTGCATAATGTGACTTTGTAAAATCAAGGACATCATTTAAATCAGAACTTTCAGCAGTATCGCGAACCCGATTGTTTTTAACTGTTTTGAAACTGTCGTAGACGGTATATGAATCAATTCCTAAGTATTTAACAATATAATTACGATCAAACGTTCTCGTAATTAATTGTGGTCGGTCAATTTCGCCTAATGTTAAACTTGCCAATGTTAGCATTATTGAGAATGATGTAATTGCAAACGCGTTAAGTTTACTGAATGGTCGAGTGTTAAATTTTAAATAGCGAGTTAAGAATAAGCAAATAATAAGCACTAAGTCAATGACGTAAAAAATATCGTGTGGTTTCATTAAAGCAAAAGAGCTGCCACTAATACCTTCAGAAACTTTAGAATAACCTAACATTGTATTAATTGTCATAAAATCAGTAAATTCTCGATAATAAATAACATTAAAAAATAGTAATGCTGAGTTCGCAATGTAAATTAAAAACATAGTCAAATATGAAATAACTGGTTTTTTAATGTATAATGCAAGTCCGAGTAGTAGCATGGTTGTGCCAAGTGGATTTAACAAAAGGACAAAGTATTGATAAATTCCTGAAACACCAAGGTTAAAATCAATAAGATATGCAGTAATTGTTTTTAACCAGAAAAGAAACAGAAGTAGGGTGAAAAATCCAAGCTTTGTGTTTAGAAATGTTCTAAATCGTTTGAGTGTCTGCACGGTTTGAACCGTCCTTTCGAGTATAATCAAATTAAAATCGTAACTGTAGTTTACAGTCTATATTAAATTTGTGTCAATTGATGCTAAGCTTTGTTAATGCATTTTTAACTTATTAAATTTACATGAAAAATAATGGTACATACTAAAATATCATGTTTTTATTTGTTAATATAGGAGAAGATGGAAGGTGAGGTTGAAAGAATGTTATTTTTATCAAAATTATATGAATACGTTTTACATCATTACTCACAAGGTATTAACCACTTTCCATTAATCCATCTTATTTTTTTAAGTGTTGATAAAACAATTTTTTACTTAATCGTGTATCTTGTTATTCGAGTAAGTATAGGGTTGTATCAAAAGAAAAAAATAAACTTCAGAACAGAATTTGTAAGGCTATTATTAGTTGCGTACCTCGTTTTATTAGTTGAATTGACGGTATTTAGATATGTCTATTTCCCATGGGATATCCGATTGAATTCAACCTATAATTTTCATTCTATCAATTGGACACCGTTAATTGAAACAATTAAACTGACAAATGGACAATCTTTGTTCGATTTCGTGTATAATCTATATGGTAACATTCTTTGGTTTGTTCCGTTAGGAATTATTTTACCCAGTCTAAAGCAATTTAAAAAGTATTCTCTAGTAAAAACAATGTTGGTTGGTATTTGTTTATCAATCGCTATTGAATGTGGACAGTTTGTACTAGGATCCGGAGTTAGTGATATAGATGATATCATTTTTAATTCATTGGGTACATTGATAGGCTGTGGGCTATATCTTATCTTAAATCAAATATTAAATAAAAAAGACGTTAAAAAATAGAAGGAGTGCTAGTCATTGAGAAAAGTAGAAATTATTTCACATGCAGCAAAAAAGTTTAAAAATGGATACCCATTAATTGATAAGGAAGATTTACAAACAACTCGTGATTTTAAAGAAGGAGAATGGGTTGCATTAACGCTACATAATCAATTTGTCGCTTATGGTTATTTTGCAGAACAAAATCGTGGGGATGGCTGGATTTTTTCACGAAATGAAGAATCACGTATTGATGAAGATTTTTTCTCAAAATTATTTAATAACGCTCGAATGAACCGTAAATCATTATTTACTAATAAGGAGACGAATGCCTTTCGTTTCTTTAACGGTGAAGGTGAAGGTATCGGTGGATTAACAATTGATTATTACGACGATTATTATGTATTTACTTGGTATAGCTTAGGTCTTTACCAACACAAAGATATGATTTATAGTGCATTTTCTGATGCAGTTACAAGTTATAAAGGTATTTATGCTAATCTTCGTTACGATACAAAGGGTGAACCATCAACATTCAAAGTTCGTGGAAAAGATGCACCTACGCCACTTATTGTTCAAGAAAATGGCCTTCAATTTGCTGCATATCTTAATGAAACAACGACAGGACTTTTCTTAGAACAACGTGAAATGCGTAAAGCAATTATGAATAAATATGCTGAAGGAAAACTTGTGTTTAACGGATTTAGTAATACAGGTGCAACATCAGTTGCTGCATCAGTAGGTGGCGCACTTAAAACAGTTAGTGTAGATGTGAATAATAAAAATATTGATCGTACAAAAGAACAATTTGTACTTAATAATATTGATCCTGAAAAACAAGAAATTCGTGGAATGGATGTTTTCGGCTATTTAGATTATGCAAAGAAACACCATATTAACTATGATTTAGTTATTTTGGATCCACCAAGTTTTGTACGTTCAAAGAAAAGAACATTCTCAGTTCAAAAAGATTATGTTCAACTTGCTGAAGATGCTATTGATATTACACAAAAAGATGGTGTTATCATGTTCTCAACTAATTCGGCAGGATTGACGCTCAAAAAATTAAAAGAACAAATCACAGAAGCTTTTGCTAATAAGAATCGTTCATTTACATTACTTGAAACATTCCGTTTATCAAGTGACTTTGTAACAAACAAGGAATATCGTCAAGGTAATTATTTAAAAACGTTAGTTATTAAAGTTGATTAATTAAAAAACAATCCTATTTATTATTAAATAGGATTGTTTTTTTTCGTAAAATATAAAAAATTCATAAAAACAAAATGCTTGTAATTAAACGTTTATGAGTGTTTTTGATGGATTTCGAATGTAACCCGTTTCAAATGTTGCTAAAGCTATCATCAAATTTTTGTTTTAAGGGTTGTAAATACGGTTACTTTACTGCTAAAATAGTTAAATCGCGAAAAAAGAATAAAAGAGAGAGAGTAGAGGATTTAATTAATTATGATTATCTTAATGGCAGTAATCCCTGCAATTGCATGGGGTAGTATTGGACTTATAAGTGGAAAACTTGGCGGAACTGCCAACCAACAAACAGTTGGTATGACATGGGGTGCCTTGATTTTTGGAATTGCCATTTATGGTATTTATCAACCAGAAATGGACACAAAAGTCTGGATTATTGGTATCGTTTCTGGTTTATTTTGGAGTTTAGGTCAAAATCAACAATTCCATGCTATGAAAGCAATCGGAATCTCAAAAACAGTTCCTGTTTCAACAGGCTTACAGTTAGCTGGTAATGCGTTGGCAGGTGTCATACTGTTTAATGAATGGAAGACAACTCAAATGGTTGTGATTGGTACTATAGCGATGATCGTTATTATTGCTGGTGCTGCTTTGACATCATTGAGAGATAAAAAAAATTCAGTTCTATCTGATTCAGAAAAAAATGAGAATACTGCTGCTGGTGTACGTGCTATTATTTTGTCAACAATTGGTTACGTAGGTTATACAATTGTTGTTCATTATGCAACAGTGGGCATGACTGCTGATGAATCACGTGCATTTACAATGGCAACAATCTTGCCACAAGCTGTTGGTATGGTTATAGGTGCTGGATTTGTTGCGCTTATTGCAAATGAAGTTATTATGCACTCATCAACTTTTAAAAATGTATTAACGGGACTTATTTGGGGCGCTGGTAACATCTTTATGTTCTTATCAATTCCTAAATTAGGTCAAGCTGTTAGTTTTTCATTTTCTCAAATGGGAGTGGTTATTTCAACATTCGGTAGTATCTACTTATTAGGAGAAAAGAAGACTAAGCATGAGATGATTTATGTCACACTTGGATCAATATTTGTTATTTTAGGTGTTATTATGTTAGGAATTATGAAAACTTTATAAAATGGTGAAGGAGTGTTAATCGATGGATTTAAGGAAAAAAGAATTTGCGACAACTCATCATGTTAGTAAATTAAAAAGAACCCTTAAAACCGGTGATCTCATTCTTTTAGGGTTAGGCGCAACAGTTGGTACAGGTATTTTCGTTGTTACGGGGAATGCTGCCAGTCAAGAGGCTGGTCCTGCCCTTATTTTGTCGTTTATTATTGCCGCAATTGCAGTTATAATGAACGGCTTTTCTTATGCAGAATTTTCATCAAGAATACCAGTTTCTGGTGGTTCGTATAATTATGTTTATGTTATTTTTGGTGAGTTTATAGCCTGGTTCGTTAGTTGGTTTACCATTTGTGAATATATTCTAGCGGGGGCTTCTGTTGCCTCAGGTTGGTCTGCGTATATGCAGGGGTTCTTGATAGGGCTTAATATCCACCTGCCTGTTGCGCTGAGTGCATCGTATAATGCAGCAAGAGGGTCATATATCGATATTATTGCTGTTATAATTACGTTAGTCGTTACATGGTTAACAACATTTGAAGCAAAAAAGGCACTACGTTTAAGCAAAATAATGGTATTTGTAAAATTTGCGATTATTCTTTTATTTATAGTAGTGGGTGTTTTTTACATTAAACCTGGTAACTGGCAACCCTTTATGCCATTTGGTACAAGTGGGGTAATGAGTGGGGCCGCATTAGTATTTTTTGCCTTTTTAGGGTTTGAATCTATTGCGATGGCATCAGACGAAGTAATTGATCCGCAAAAGACAATTCCAAAAGGAATTATTGGTGCGATAAGTATTTCTGCTATTTTTTATATTATTGTTACGTTAGTATTAACCGGAATTGTCCCGTATACACAATTAAATGTTAGTGATCCAGTTGCATTTGCGATGCGATTTGTAAATCAGAGTATTATTGGAAATATAATCTCGGTAGGTGCAATAATAACGCTTCTAAGCGTCTTAATTGCATTAGCCTATGGTTTATCGAGAATGATTTATTCGGAGGCGAGAGACGGATTATTGCCCCAATACTTAGCAAAAATTAGCGATAAGACGAATGCGCCCAAAGCAGCATCATGGACAGTCGGTATTTTTATTGCGATTGCAAGTGGGTTAGTGTCTATTGAAAGTTTAGCCAAATTGACTAATATTGTAACGTTAACCGTACTTGTTATTTTGGCTTTGGCATTAATAAGTTTAAGGAAACAATTTGGTGAACCTAGTAAAGGCCAATTTAGAGTTCCATTTGTACCATTGTTACCAATCTTGTCTATAATTATTTCAGTCTATTTGATGATTCAGTTACCGATTAATATCTGGGTTGCCTTTCTAATTTGGATTATTATAGGATTAGTTGCTTATTACGGTTACGGATATTCTCATAGTAAACAAAAAAAATAACGGAATTTGTAATTAAAGTTCTGTTTGACTGTTATATTTTCTACTAAGTATTGTATAATGTAAGTTGTTAAATAAAGAATATGAGGGAGATAATTAAAATGGCACATATTTCATTCGATAGTTCTAACTTATCAAAATTCGTCCAAGACAATGAACTTGGCGAAATGCAAGCACTTGTTACTGCAGCAGATAGTGAATTACGCAACGGTACAGGGGCAGGTAGTGATTTCCGTGGATTTTTAGATTTACCTAAAGACTACGATAAAGAAGAATTCGCTCGTATTAAAACAGCAGCTAAAAAAATTCAATCTAATTCAGAAGTTTTAGTCGTTATCGGTATTGGTGGTTCATATTTAGGTGCTCGCGCAGCTATTGAATTCTTAAACCATACATTCTATAACTTATTACCAGCTGAAAAAAGAAATGCACCTCAAATCTTATTTGCTGGAAATTCAATTAGTCCTTCATACGTACATGATTTAGTAGATTTAATTGGTGATCGTGATTTCTCAGTTAATATTATTTCTAAATCAGGTACAACAACAGAACCTTCAATTGCTTTCCGTGTTTTCAAAGAAAAATTAATCGCAAAATATGGTAAAGAAGAAGCTAACTCACGTATCTACGCTACAACTGATCGTAAAGTTGGTGCCTTAAAAGTTGAAGCTGATTCTGAAGGCTATGAAGCATTTGTTATTCCTGATGACGTTGGTGGCCGTTTCTCAGTTCTTACTGCTGTTGGTTTATTACCAATTGCTGCTTCAGGTGCTGATATTGATGCCTTGATGCAAGGTGCTGAAGACGCACGTGTTGAATATTCAGATGCTGATTTAACAAAAAATGAAGCATATCAATACGCAGCTTTACGTAATATTTTATACCGTAAAGGTTACACAACTGAAATTCTAGAAAACTACGAACCAAGTTTACAATATTTCTCAGAATGGTGGAAACAATTGATGGGCGAATCTGAAGGTAAAGATCAAAAGGGTATTTACCCATCTTCAGCTAATTTCTCAACTGATTTACATTCATTAGGCCAATATATTCAAGAAGGCCGTCGTAACTTGATGGAAACTGTAATTAATGTGGGAACTCCCGTTAATGATACTGCTATTCCTGAAGAAGAGGGCGATCTTGATGGCTTAGGCTACTTAGAAGGTAAGACAATGGACTTTGTTAATACAAAGGCTTTCCAAGGTGTTGTTTTAGCTCATACTGATGGTAATGTTCCTAACATGATTTTGAACATTCCTACACAAGACGCTTACACATTAGGATATACAATTTACTTCTTTGAAGCAGCTGTAGCTGTATCTGGTTACTTGAATGGAATTAACCCATTTAACCAACCAGGTGTTGAAGCATACAAAAAGAACATGTTTGCCTTACTTGGTAAACCTGGCTTCGAAGACCTTTCAAAAGAATTAAATGCACGTCTTTAAGATAAAAAAGTTATAAAATAAAAATCGTCTGAACTTTTAAAAGTTCAGACGATTTTTATTTGGAATAAATTAGTTCTTTTTGATCATTTTGTAATTTTCGTCATAATATTTACCATTACGAATATCATCTGGCATACCAACATAAGGTTCTTCATTGATAACATCTTCGTTATTTTGACCGGCATCACCGATGTAAGTGATTGTAGCAAATTCTGGGACAACCATTTTAGGATATGTTTCGTATTTTTCACGAGATTCTTCCATCAAATCGATATGGTCATTTTGGTAAGTAACTGTAATTTCAGGATGTTCTTGAACCCATTTAGGGAAGAAGATTGTTCCGTTAATTTTCATTTCGTTAGGTAAGAAATCTAGAGCGACATCAGTACCTGTAGGTTCTGTCCAAGCAATTTTATAAATACCTTCAGTAAGCATAACGATGTGAGCTTCTTGATCAGTTACCCAACGTCCAGCAACCATACCACCATGGATACGGTAGTCAACAGTATGATCATTTTTAGCGTACCATTCATATTCCCAACCGTTATCGTAAGTATATACAAAATGTGTACCTAAGAAATCATCTAATGTTTTAAACTTTTTTTCTGTATTTGTCATAATTTTTGTTCTCCTTTAAAGTGTTTATTTATACATGTAAAAGTTTACATGTTTTTGTTTACTTGATTATAGTATACTGATAAGTATTAAAAGTCAAGTTAAGGGGAAAAATGGCAAAAAAAAATAAATTACAATATATTATTTTAGGATTATTGAATCAAGAACCATTATCGGGGTACGATATAACTAAAGCATTTACGACTGATATTGGAGAATTTTGGCAAGCAGGACATAGTCAAATTTATCCTGCTCTTAAAATAATGGAAAAAGATGGATACATTACGCATGAAATTGAAATAGCAGGTACTAAGTTAGAAAAGAAAATATATTCTATTACATCACAAGGTAAAAAAGTTTTAATGGATTGGTTAGTATCAGATAGTGGGGAATTAAAACCGATTAAAGACGAATTTATTTTGAAACTTTATTTTATTAAAAATAAAGATGACGTTCAATTACAGCAAAGATTAATTGAGCAATTACAGTTACATCAAGTAAAATTAGATCATCTTGAAGGAAGAATGAAATTAATTTTTTTCTCAGAAGAAGAAATCAACAAACAATATGGTCATTATTTGATTTTAGATCATGCAATTGAACGAGAAAAATACTGTGTTAAGTGGTTTAAAAAGTATCTTAATTAAATAATAGACGCTTATAAAACGTCTATTATTTTTTTATTGAAGGTCTTTTTTTCTAATCTTAATCTTTTTGACTTATAAATTATGCTAGAATATGGTTATTAAACAAAAAATAAAAGGGCGGTTTCTATTTTGAAAAGAATGACGAAATATGTATTATTTTTATCTAGTGTGATAGTAGGTATTGGTATCGGAGCATATCAGGCCTCGGCTAATACTTCGAAGCCTGAAGGTGTGATGGGGTCAAATGTACCTGAATCATTAGTTAAATCAGCATCTTTATTGAGTAAATCGGCTACAAATCGCGATAATTCAATTCCTGATTTATCAGAATTTCAAGGATCATTTACAGATGCACAAGCTAAAGTATTAAAGAAAAATTTTAAATTTATTATTTTACGTGTTCAATATGGGTCAAATCGTAAAGATTTAGTGATTGATCATAATATTGCGATGATGAAGAAATATAATATTCCATATGGTGTTTATTCATTTAGCCAATATGAAAATGTTGCTGATGCTAGAGTAGAAGCGAAAGACTTATATAACCGTGCCAAGGATGCTAAGTTCTTTGTCAATGATTATGAAGATCAAACGGTTACGAATGCTAGCAAAGCAAATACTAACGCCACAACAAAAGCCTGGGCTGATGAGATGGCTAAATATGTAGGTAATCGTAAAATTATACTTTACTCTTATGCTAGTTTTATGAAAACATATGCCAGTACGGCTGTTAACGCATATGATGGTTTTTGGTTAGCTGCATACCAAAGTAATGAGCCAATGGAAACAAGTCATTCGTTATGGCAATATACAAGTAACTTTACAAATCATGGTTTATCAGGGGTTGGAAACATTGATGCAAGTATCATGTCTGGTAAAAATGCTGATTGGTTTTTAAGTGCATCAACAGATAACAAACCAACAGAAAGTACACCACCCACGAACGCAGCTGGGAAAGCACAAAGTTATAATGAATTAGTTTCAATTAAAAAATCTGGATATAATGTTTGGGGTAATTTTAGTTGGAATAAAGTTAAAAATACGACAACTGGAAAAATTGGAAAAGTTTATAGCGCAAAATATTACTATAATCACAGTAATGGTAACAAATATTACTCATTGTACGATAGTAAAGGCAAATGGGCTGGATATGTAAATAGTAACGCAATGGAGGTTGCTTCAGCTAAAGAATTTAAAGCAACCGCTAAAATTACTAAACGTGATTATACTATCTGGAGTAATTTTTTCTATACGTCAGCAAAAGGAACAACAGCTAATTATTATGGTCAAAACTTAAATGTCAGATACAGATATACATTGGGTAATGGTAACGTCTATTATTCACTTTATAATAATGCAGGTACATGGTTAGGTTATATGAATAGTAATGCTTCAAATTTAGTTTATTCATCATATGATAAGATTGTTTCTGTTAAAAATAGCTATACTATCTGGGGTAATTTTAATTGGACAAGTAAAAAAGGATCTACAGTTACTAACTCCGGACAGACATACAATGCTAAATATGCGTATAAGATTAATGGTAATACGTATTACTCACTATATAATGGTAATAATGTTTGGAAAGGCTATGTTAACAGTAATGCTACGAATACCTTAGTAGCTAAATCATTAAAGGCAAAGGTCAAAATTAGCGATAAAGGTTATAATGTCTGGGGTAATTTCTTGTGGTCATCTAAAAAAAGTACTTCTAGTAATTACTATGGTCAAACATATAACGTTAGATACAGATATACTACAGGAAACGGAAATATTTACTACTCACTTTATAACGATGCCGGTAAATGGATGGGTTATGTGAATAATAAAGCAACTAGCCATATTTATACTAAATACAATAAAATTGTCTCTGTTAAAAGAAGCTATGATATCTGGGGTAATTTTAATTGGACGGTAAAAAAAGGGTCAACTATAGCTAACTCAGGTACGAAATATACAGTAAAATATGCTTATTCAATTAATGGCAATAAATATTACTCGATATACAATGCAAATGGTAAGTGGCAAGGATATGTAAACAGCAACGCATTTTAAATGAAAATAGTTCTAAGTTAATTGTTGTTGATGAATTATGATATTGAAAGACAGTGTGACTTAAAAATGCCTCATAATCGTTAGACCTACGTCTAATAATTATGAGGCATTTTTTATATTGATAAATTTAAAGTTGATTTTGAACGTAACCTAAAGTGCATAGTAGGAACCGGATGATAAATAATTATTTAATTTAAAAATACAGTCATACAACAGCAGCTGATGAGAGGGTATACGGTTATTATTGCAAAAAAAAAACCTACCCGAAGGTAAGTTTCAAAGGCTTATAATTAAGCTTTAACAACGTTAGTTGCTTGTGGTCCACGATCAGAATCTTCAACATCGAAAGTAACTGCTTGGCCTTCGTCAAGTGATTTAAAACCGTCACCTTGGATAGCTGAGAAATGAACGAAAACGTCGTCGCCAGATTCGCGAGTAATAAAACCAAAACCTTTATCTGCATTAAACCATTTTACTGTACCTTGTTCCATAATATGAAACCTCCATGTGCTGTAAGCACTAATATATTTTGCATTTGTTGATTGAACTATTAAAAAGAAGTGTGTTCATAAATGAAACAAATCACCTTTAAATAACCGAACCATAAATACATAAGTTTAATATAACATCTAATGACGATTAATGCAAATGTTATTTGCTCGATTTAGTGTGTTTTTTAAGATAATGCAGTAATTCTGTTTCATTACGAAATTCATGTGGGCTAACTTGATTATGAAGTCGAATCGTAATTTTATTAATTTTGATTCGACCAGTCCAAGTATACGTGTATTCAACGATAAATCTATTATTGAGATCATCCTCATCTAAGCCAAAATTAAGTACGTAAATACGATCTGGAACCATTAATGGATTGAGATGTTCTTTATCGTAATAAATTTTGTTTGCTCTTAAGAATTTTTTTGTCTTACTTAACATAGTGTATAAACCTCCAAACTATTATTATAGTGTATTCAAAATGAAGGAGACAGAATTGAATCGGGGATTTAAGTTGCTGTCACTTTATTAATTTAAGTACCATCATTAAAATATCTCATTTAGTATATCATAAATAGAACATAAAATGAGAAAATACTATATAAATCATTCGGAAAAATTGACAATAAACAAAAACATGTTAAGGTTATAGTAGCTCAATATTAATATTCTTAGTATAAATTATTCAGTTTGATGATTTCTATTCATTTATTCACGCTGGCGCAACCAAGGAGTTGCAAGGATGTAAAGTAGGTAGGGTTACATCGTTTAGAAGTAGAATTAGTAACTTATTTTAAAATTAATTAACTCAAAATTAAATATAAATATTCAGTGAGAAGGCTACCAGCAGAATTTGTTGGTAGCCTTCGTCAATTAAAAATATATATAGCATTAAAAATTAATAGCGGGTATGAATGTTAGAAACTTTAAAATATAACCCTTTATTACTTTATTGAAGTATTTAGAGTGTACATACAAAGGAGGTAGGTATTGTTTACCTGCTTTTTTTAGTGTTTAATATGTGAGTGTATAAAAATAAAGGGGTGTTGGATAATGAAAAGGGTAGTCGTATTATGTGCTTCAACAATGGTTGCATTATTATTAGTTGCATGTGGGAACAGCAATAGTGCAAGTAAGGAATCGTCATCATCTGAGGTAAAATCATCTAGTTTGCAGAAATCAAAAAGTGAATCAAATAAGAAAGAGTCTATAAAAAAAGCAAAAGTATCTTCTGAAAGTAAAGCATCATCAGAATCAGCTGCCAAAGAATCAAGTATGGTAGCTGAAAGGTCATCTAAGGCAGCTAATCTTGTGAGAAATGAATTAAAAAAAGGATTTAGTTTTGCTCCAATCAAATATAATGGTGAGGACATCAGTAAAGCTATGGAAGATGGTACTGCTCCACGGCACTCCCTTTTTGATTTAATTACTCTAGGTTACGCAAAAAGTGATACAGTGGTTCGTACACAGCTGGGAAAAGATAGAGCCTATAATTATACGTATAAGATAACCGATAAGTTTATTATAATGAGGGGTGAATCTGGTTCACATCGCATACCTTACACAATAAAGGGATCACATATAACATATGGAGAATGGATAGAAAAACAATCTAATGGAACAAAGCTTACTTATGAGTTTGCATTAGAAACGACTGCCAAAGATGCAATAGACGCACAGCAAACTCAAAATAAAATATAATGGTTAATTGAAACATCCATACTGTGGATGTTTTTTTGTACGCCAAAATAGAAAATGTCGTACGGGTTATTGCGGCATTTGGGGCTGAACAAACTTAGTATAAAATATCTTTGAATGGTTAAAAATCTAACAAAACCTGCGACTATTAGTATGAAAATATAGATTATGTTGTACAGAGTTTTATAAAAGTGCATAAGGTGAATACGAATATTGATTACCTATCATTTTTAGTGTTTAATTTAAAGGTAAATAAATTTTAGGGGAGTTTCAAAATGAAAAAGGTATTGGTAACGTGTGGGATAGCAATGATGTTATTATCATTAACTGCGTGTGGGAGCAGCAATTCAAAAAAGGATGAATCATCTTCTATTGATTCTAGTAAATCACAAGCAAGTTCAAAGAAAATAGCTAGTTCAATGAGTAGAGAAGTTTCATCGTTAAAAAAAGAAAAAAGTAAATTACAGGAAACGAAAAAACAGGCAAGTAGGAATGTAGGAACTCTGACAGTTCAGCAGATGAAAGACCATCCTAAACAGTCAGCTGTAGCAATCGCTTATTATGGTGCAAATCGTTTTTGGAATGGTTTAACGGATAAAATAGCAGATGGGTTCAATGTTTCAATTAAAACACCTAATTCAAGTACAGTTAAGTATTATATTCAAAAAGGTGATAATCCATATTATAGATTACTGGGGGATGTACATAATACTGTAGCTTATTATGACAATGCAGATAATGAACTACAAAAAGTTGGTATGTCGACAATAGCTACTTATGTAAATCAAAAGTTAACTGATGGTAGTCGAAATACTCTAGTGAATAACGTTATCATCAATGCTAGTGATGATACACAACAATCCAGTGATGGGCTATCAATATCAATTGATGAAGCGATTAAACTGATTATCAAACATGAAAATTCAAATGATAATTACGGCAATTTTAACTTGATAATAACAGATAGAAGTAAAAGTACTATAACTAAAATTAATAATAATGATGATATTCCTGCAGCGTTGGGAGGATACGTACCCTATGGAAATGGTGGTTGGGAAATAGAGTTGGTGTACACGGGTGCAAGTCTTCGAGAAAAATATTACCTAGTGCCTGATCATAACAAAACAACCGTTTCACTTAAAACTATCTCACGCTATTCGACTAGACCAGACATAGATACAGAAAACTTTACGCTAAACCGTTAAATAAATATAATACTTTATAGTGATATTCCATAATGGTTCATTAATGCATTCACAAACGTGAGTGCTTTTTTTGTAAAAAATGAAATATGGAACTGGGAATCTTCAGATAAATACCGGGCCTTAGAATATTAGCTAAAATTTAGAAAAGCAAAATTAATGAATTTCTTAGCATAGTAGCTAAAAAGTATATACACTAATAGTGTTGACGAAAGTGCAAACATTTAAAAAGCTAAAGAAATAAACTATACTATCTAAAATGATCCATCATGAATGATACGGTTGGAAGTACAAACGGTAGCCAGATTCAAAGTGTGAAAAAGTTTAGTGTGAGTTAAATCATCATTTAGTGATTTTTGAGTAACTAGTGATCATTAAAATAAACCTTTTAAGTTACGTAGAGTTTCATAGTATTTCATAGAGTTGGGACAGGTATTGTTTACCTGTTTTTTATTGTTTAATATAGAGGTAAATAAGATATTTGGAGGTAATGCAGTGAGTAAAATATGGGGGTTTATAAAAAAATATAAATGGTTCATTTTACTAGTAATATTGATAGTGACTGTTATCATCCCTTGGGTCATCAATATTTTTATTGGCATTGTTCCAGGAGTAGGTTCGAGTGATGGGTGGCTTGGATTTTGGGGAGGTTATATAGGTTCTTTCATAGGTATTGGTGGTGCAGCTATGTTTGCATATATAAATACAAAGTTTCAGTTAAAAGAGCAAAGAAAAAATGAGTTAAGTAATGCCCTTGCTGTAGAAGATATTAAGAACATATCTAGATTAATTTCTATTAATAATAGATTTACCGCCAATATTATTTTAATGAAAAAAGATATTTTCTCTAAGGGTACATTAGAAACAATAGATGATATTCGTAATTTGGGTACAAAAATTAATAAAGAAAAATTGAATGAAATTACTAATTTGAAGAATGAATATGTAATTTATTTTGAAACATACGTTAGCTATGTACCCGAATTATCAAAAAAATGTGATACCTATCAAGATAATATTGCTACACTTTGGAGTGATTTAATGAAAACATACGATGAACTTACTATGGCAGTAAAATGGTTATTGAAAAATAAAGAAGAAAATATAGAATTGATAGATCAAGAAACTAATAAAATTAATAAAATTTTTACAGCAGTTGCAACAAATATAGACTCTATATCTTTTCCGTTAAATGCAGTGAATAAAATTTTAAAAGGCGAAGCGGCGAGGATAAGGTGTAATAAATAATACCTTATCTATAATTGATGTTTAGGTATTCTTAAAGTAAGTAATAGGGTTAGTGTTAGAACCTGCCAAAACTTGCCATAAAATACTTTATAAAGCTCATCAAAACTCTAGTAAGCTCGTCAAAATGATACTTCATTTATACCTAATATGTTAGCAAATATTAGTATATGGGTGCAGCTATTCATCCCTGGGACTTATTAGATATGTAGGCAAAAATAAGTATTCGGACATTTCGGACCCCCTAAAGGGATGCAATTAAAAAGGTTATCAAGACATTCAAGACACCCTAAAGGAAGTAGATTTAATTAGATGTGATGAAATGACTACGGTTTGTTGAGGGAAAATAAAAAGCACCTACTTAAGAAAGTAGATGCATCAGTACATACATGCCCGTACAGTTTATTTTTTTGACTACGGTTTTGACTACGGTTTGTTGAATCTAGATGAAACCTTATGAAACTCTATGAAAACACTTGATTGGGTAAGTAGGGATCGAACCTACAGATTGCGGATTCAGAGTCCGGCGCCTTACCAGTTTGGCTATTACCCAAGAATAATTAACTTCCTAATTTTAGCGATATAACGGTCTTTTGTCAAATAGAAAATAGTAATATTTTGTTGAAACAATAAGAAATAGTAAAGATGATTAATTATTGATAAAGAAAAGTGATGATTACTTTTCTAATTGATACATAACGTTATAATGAAGGACATAAAGATTGTGTTATGTAGAGAAAGTACAAATGAATAAATTAAGCTAAAGTTTTGCACATTTTATTAAGTTATTATTCTATAGATGGGTTTGAGGCGAACGTATTGGAAATAAAACTAAGACGTGAATTAAAAAAGTTATACATTAGATTATTGATTGCGTGTGTCACAACGTTATTGATAGGTACCACGAAAGTTCTCCTACAATATAAATGGTTATCTTTTGTTATGTGGGCTGCTGCATTGTACTGTCTCGGTTTGTATCTGTATTGTTGTTTTATTCAATTTTTAATTTGGCATAAAAATCATTGACATCAAATCTATATGGGTTATACTTAAAAGAGTATTTTTGCCCAATGGTCAAATTGGTTAAGACGTCGCCCTCTCAAGGCGGAATTACGGGTTCGAGCCCCGTTTGGGCGATAAAAGATGTAATTAATTAGAATATTTAAAAAAGTGATTAAGTAGGGGAATGAAGTGAACCCCCTGAGTTGGAGAAATCTAACTCAGGGGGTTTTACTATGTTCACAGTTGAAATAAAGAAAAAAGT